>CALDJV010000494.1 GCA_937899305.1 uncultured Cytophagaceae bacterium | reverse complement strand
AGTTGCATACCACCGCCAAAGATGGGATAATAAAAAAGACGCATTGATATTAGAAAATAAGCCGTAAATCAGCCAAAATAAGGTGATTTTATCCTTTCAATGAGTAATTCATCACAAGAATTTACCTCCCCCTCCAAACCATCCTATTTTTGACCCTAAAACCTTGTAAATGATAGCTCAAATGTCATTTTTTTTTATTATTTTTACATGCTAGAAAAAGAAAAATTATGAGCGAATTCACGGAAAACCAAAACGGTGCTTCAGACACCAAAAACTCAGAATATTCTGCTGATAATATACGCGCATTAGAAGGATTAGAAGCGGTTCGAATGCGTCCATCGATGTACATTGGTGATGTTGGCGTCAGAGGACTACACCACCTCATTTGGGAGGTAGTAGACAACTCAATAGATGAGGCTCTTGCGGGGTATTGTGATTTGATTCAAGTAGAAATAAATCAAGACAATTCTATAACTGTAACCGATAATGGCCGAGGAATTCCCACCGGATTCAACAGCCAAATGCAAAAATCGGCTCTGGAAGTAGTAATGACCGTACTTCACGCCGGTGGTAAGTTTGACAAAGACACTTATCAGGTTTCAGGTGGTTTGCACGGAGTAGGGGTATCTTGTGTGAACGCCCTATCTACCGACTTGACCGCTACGGTACATCGCGAAGGGAAAATTTTCCAACAAAAATACAGTCAGGGAGATCCAAAAACCCAAGTGGATGTGATTGGTGAAACCGATATTACTGGAACAGTTATTCACTTTGTACCTGACGAAACTATTTTTACCGAAAGAGTTTACAAATACGAAACAGTATCGCAACGTTTGCGTGAGCTGGCCTTTTTGAACAAAGGAATTCGCCTTACTTTGACCGATCATCGGGTAAAAGGAGAAGATGGGAATGATTTGCACGAAGAATTTTTCTCAGAAGGAGGGCTCACCGAGTTTGTACGTTATCTGGACGAAACCCGTCAGGCCATTTTGCCCGAGCCTATTCACGTAGAAGGAGAAAAAGCCGGGGTACCAGTAGCGGTTGCCTTTACTTATAACAGTTCTTATTCAGAAAATGTATTCTCTTACGTAAACAATATCAATACGATTGAGGGTGGAACCCACGTATCAGGTTTTCGTCGGGCCTTGACCCATACGCTGAAATCTTATGCCGACAAGGAAGGCATGCTAGAGAAAGCCAAAGTAGATGTTACTGGAGATGATTTTCGGGAAGGACTCACTGCGGTAATTTCGGTAAAAGTAGCCGAGCCTCAGTTTGAGGGACAAACCAAAACCAAGTTGGGTAACTCAGAAGTAATGAGTGTGGTAAATCAAGCCACTGGTGAAGCCTTAGGCAAGTACCTGGAAGAAAACCCCAAGCAAGCCAAATCAATCGTTCAGAAAGTAATATTGGCTGCTCAGGCGCGTCATGCTGCCCGCAAGGCGCGTGAAATGGTACAGCGTAAGAATGTATTGAGTGGTTCGGGTTTACCTGGTAAATTGGCCGACTGTTCGGAAAGAGACCCGGCAAAATGCGAGATATACCTGGTGGAGGGAGATTCTGCAGGTGGGAGTGCCAAGCAGGGACGTGACCGTAACATTCAAGCAATATTGCCATTGCGTGGTAAAATTCTAAACGTAGAAAAAGCGCAGGAATACAAGATATACGACAACGAAGAAATCAAAAATATGATTACGGCGTTGGGGGTAAGTTTCGGGATAGAAGGCGATGAGAAAGGTCTGAACATGGAGAAACTTCGTTACCACAAAATCATCATTATGACGGATGCCGACGTGGACGGGAGCCACATTCGAACTTTGATTTTGACTTTCTTTTTCCGCTATATGCGTGACCTCATCGAAAACGGCTATTTGTACATAGCGTTGCCTCCGTTTTATTTGGTGAAAAAAGGGAAAAAAGAGGTATACGCCTGGAACGACGATGAACGAGATGTAGCCATTAAGGAATTGGCCGGAAACGGAAAACCAGAATCGGTACACGTACAACGTTACAAAGGTTTGGGAGAGATGAACCCAGAGCAATTGTGGGAAACGACCATGAACCCTGAAAATCGTAACCTAAAGCAAGTAACAATCGAGTCTGCTGCGGGAGCCGATCACTTGTTCTCGATGCTTATGGGAGATGATGTACCACCTCGTAGAGAGTTCATCGAAGAAAACGCAAAATATGCCAATGTGGATATTTAATCATTAAACCCACATCAAGTAATAAAAATCTTATATTTTGGGGAATTGGGAATTCAGACAGTGTTCTGAACCAATTTCCCAATTTTTATTGGTAGCCACCCCTTGCCAAAAATAGAATGCTGGCTTGTTAATAAAAAATACATTGCTTATGCTGTTCCGGCTATAAAAAACGAAGTCAATATGGATAAAATCATCAAAAAGGCTACTTCATAACCTTTAAAACACGATTTTATTAGAGGAAGGGTAGATGTTTTATTTTTACAAAGGTTAAAAGTCTTGGCCAGAGAAATTCTACAAGAACAGGATGGATCTAAATCAGGTGGACCTGATGAATAAGAAGCCTCCATTAGGATGTATTAATTTCTAAAAATAAACTTAACTTTGGAGAATTGGTAATTCAGACTTTTTTTATTATTCTGACCCCGATTTACCGTTTTTTTATGAATTTTCTTTGTAAAAGTTAAGATTTCCGCAGCGAATGGCTACCAAAAAAAAACAAGCAACCAACGAAAATATAGCAGTAATAGAAGATAATGCTTCCAAGGCACTTACTGAAAACAATACGCCTGATGGGTACATTGCTACCAAGCCTATTGTCAATAAAAGAGTGGCCAATCTTATCGAGCAAAGTAATTACATCAGTCGAGACTTAAGTTGGTTGCAATTCAATCGTCGGGTACTAGACCAAGCCAAGGTTTCAGAACGCAACATCTTTGATCAATTGAAGTTTATGGCGATTACGGCCTCCAATCTGGACGAGTTTTTTATGATTCGGGTGGGAAACTTGTACAATTACATTGACTACGGCAAAGAGCGTATTGATTATTCTGGCCTGAGAGAAAAGCCATTCAAAAAGCTGCTGTTAGAAGAAGTTCAACAATTTAAAGCGGAGCAAAATGATCATTTTAGAAATATGCTAAAGCCAGACTTCAAAGAAAATGGCTTTCAAATATTAGGAATTGATGAACTTACCGAAGAGGAAAAAGAAGAAGTAGCCGTTTACTTTATTCGTACCATTTTCCCAATGCTCACCCCTATGGTGTACGACAATTATCGAACCTTCCCGATATTGATGAACAAAGTACTTACTTTTGGAGTAGTGACCCGTAATTTGCAAAGTACTGATCAAGACGAACAACGCTTTTCTTTTGTGCAAATTCCTCAAAACTTGCCCCGTTTCTATGAGTTTGAGCGAGACGAAGACGAAATTATATTTGTACCCATTGAGCAGATTATTCGTTGGAAAATCAACAAACTATATCGTAATATAGAAATCGTATCCGTGTCACTTTTCCGGATTACCCGCAATGGAGACATTTCTTTGGAAGAAAGTGACGATATAGAGGCGGATTTCATTGACGAGATCAAGCAAAAAATCAAAACCCGCAAAACCGGACGAGTGGTACGTATTGAAGTAGAGGAAGGATATTCTGATTGGTTGATGAAGACTTTGAAGCGCCGTTGGCAACTCGACGACGACAATGTGTTTGTCAATGATACTTTACTTGATTATACGGGGCTGTTCCAGATTGCTGGACACGACGATTTTCGGGATAAATTACCCCATCCTCACGCCCCCATCTTACCAATTGGGGTACACGAGACCGAGATAGATTACCTGGAATACCTCAAAGACAAGGATGTACTTTTACATCACCCATATCATAGCATTGAGCCACTTTTGCAGATTCTTGAGAATGCCTCAGAAGATCCTGATGTATTGGCAATTAAAATTACGATTTATCGCTTGGCCAAACATTCTCGAGTAACAAGTGCGTTACAAAAAGCGGCTGAAAACGGAAAGCACGTATCGGTATTATTTGAGCTCAAAGCACGTTTTGACGAAGAAAATAACATCAGAGAAGCCGAGCGTTTACAAAAAGCGGGTTGCTACGTAATCCATGGGATTGGACGCTATAAGACCCATACCAAGATGCTGTTAATTGTGCGAAAAGACGAGCAAAGTGTGACTCGTTACGTACATCTGGGTAGTGGAAACTACAACGAAAGTACCTCCAAACTGTATACCGATATTGGTATGCTTACTACCAATGAAACTTATGCGCACGATGTGTCGGAGTTTTTCAATGTAATTACTGGGCATTCCCAACCTCACCACTATGAATATTTACTGACTGCTCCCCGCGACCTTCGGAATGAAATGATCAAGTTGATTCAAAATGAAGCTAAAAATGCTCAAAAGGGTTTGAAAAGTGGGATTGTTATGAAAATGAATTCGTTAGAAGACAAACAGATCATTGACGAATTGTATGCAGCCTCAAAAGCAGGGGTCCCCATTAAACTGATTGTACGAGGGATTTGCTGTATTAGACCTCAAAGAGTAGGGTTGAGTGAAAATATTGAAGTAAAATCTATTGTAGGAGACTATTTAGAGCATTCTCGAATGTTTTATTTCCATTGCAACGATGAACCCAAAATATACGCAGGAAGTGCTGATTCTATGGTGCGAAGTTTTGACCGAAGAATTGAATCAGTATTTTTGATGGTAGATGAAAGTGTAAAAAAGCAGGCGATGCATATTTTAGACTTTAACCTACGCGATAACGTCAACTCATACATGATGCAAGAGGATGGCAATTTCTTCAAAAAACAGGTAAGGCAGGAAGAAACTCCATTTAATCTACATACAGAGTTTTTTAAGGTAGACGAAAAAACAATACTGGAAACCAAGCTTTTCTAATAACTTGGTAGCCTGAAAGAGAAAAGTGAGATGGCTAAGGTTTGGCAATGATGGGTGGACAGAGCACGCTTTTGAATTGCTTGGGTCAGCAATCACTATGAGTAAATAGAATTGGCATAGTTTTTCTTTTAAACTTTGGTCATAAATTAACATGTTCGCCAAATACTGTGAATTATTATTGGTAAAAAAAAGGGGATT
>CALDJV010000493.1 GCA_937899305.1 uncultured Cytophagaceae bacterium | reverse complement strand
GATTTTTTGGGCAATATGCCTCTTAATCAAAATGCTTGCCGCTCACTAATGAAAATATATAGGGTAATTGAGTATTTTTGCATAAAATGTGCTAGATATTCCTCGAGCAAATCACTTATTATTTTAACTCACAACTTTCGGATAATCAGTTGGTGTTACAAATGTCTGAAAAATTTAACGTATTCGAATTTTATAGTCAAATAGAGCAAGAAAACATTTTGCTTTCTTACAAAGGGCCTGTTACTGACTTTTTGCTAACTGAGTTTAGCAATGATATCCGCGCACAATTAAAAGAGGAAAGAAAAGCTGGCAAAAAAGTATTCGCGATTTTTATGGAGCTGGCTCAAAATGTACTCTATTATTCCAACGAAAAAGATGGTTTTGATGGCAATGATAAAGTCGGCCTTTTAGCGATTAGCCAAATTGGAGATTCCTATTCTGTGATGACTGGCAATATGGTACCTGCCGATGTGGTACCCAAGTTGATTGCCAAATGCGAAAAGATCAACTCACTTGATCGTGATTCACTAAGAGCTTACAAACGAGAACTGCGAGATTCTCCACCTCATACGGGTAGCAAAGGTGCTGGGATAGGATTAGTACAAGTCGCTCTAACCGCCAATAACCAGTTGGATGCTCATATGGAGCAGTTAGACGATGATCACTACATGTTTTTACTGACGGTGAAGGTACCTAAGAGTGCTTAATAAACCCTTTATAGATCCCGTTGAGCTCCTTTCTGTTCAAGCCAACGTACCTTTTCCTGTACCTCATCTTGGTACTCATTGACCAAATCATTTACAAACCATTGTACATATTGTTTCACTTGGTTTTGACTTTCCTCATTCAACTTATTGTCCTGTTGCTCAAGCAAATCTTCAAACATTTGGGTAAGGTTTAGGACTGTCTTTTTGTATACATTCTGGTACACACTACCCATCTCGTTGGCCAAATGTGGGTTGCGATATACAAAATCAGCCAATAAAAAGACACTTAATTCCTTGTTAATCAGGTCACTAATATTCTTTTCATTACTGGTCAATACCTGTTGGACAATCTCAGGGACATTCATTGTATTATATTAAAATAAAAAGCATAAAAAAAACAGAGATAAGGATTTACTCCCTATCTCTGTTTTACAATAAAAAATCGATGCTTGATTAAGCATTTTTAGAAGTTACCTTAGCAGCATAGTACTCACGATTCATACGAGCAATAGACGACAAAGGAATCTCTTTTGGACATTCGGCCGAGCAAGCTCCGGTATTGGTACAAGCTCCAAACCCTTCTTCATCCATTTGCGCAATCATTTTTTCTACGCGTTCTTTGCGTTCCGTTTTTCCTTGAGGAAGCAATGCCAACTGCGATACTTTAGCTGATACAAACAACATCGCCGAAGCATTTTTACAAGCAGCTACACAGGCTCCACAACCAATACAAGCGGCTACATTAAATGCCTCATCCGCAATGGTTTTGGGGATTGGAATCTCATTGGCATCTACGTTTACCCCTGTATTCACCGATACATAACCACCTGCCGAAATAATACGGTCAAATGCGGAACGATCTACCACCAAATCCTTTACAATAGGAAAAGCTTTAGCTCTCCAGGGCTCGATATAAACGGTGTCCCCATCTTTGAAAGAACGCATATGCAACTGACAAGCGGTAGTACCATTTTCTGGACCGTGGGGCTGGCCATTGATGTATAGGCTACACATACCACAAATACCCTCGCGACAATCATGGTCAAACGCTACTGGGTCCTCGCCTTTTCTGAGTAAATCCTCATTCAATTCATCCAGCATTTCCAGAAATGACATATCTGGTGAGATATCTTTTACAGGATACTCTTTTATTTGACCATCTCCACCTGGGGTAAATTTATCTCCGTTTTTTTGATCTCTTTTGGCTTGTCGCCAAATTTTCAATGTAAGATTCATATAATGACGTATTAATGATTTGAATAACGATAACTGACACCCACTTTGCAATCACTTCTGCTTCTTGTCAGTTATCAGGGTGATATTATTTGTAACTACGTTGAGTAAGTTTTACATTCTCAAACTCCAAATCTTCCTTATGAAGGGCAGCTTGCTGATTTTCACCGGTATATTCCCAAGCAGCTACATAACTAAAGTTTTCATCGTCACGTTTGGCTTCTCCTTCTTCGGTTTGTGATTCTTCCCGGAAGTGACCACCACAAGACTCCGAACGGTTCAAAGCATCATCTACCATCAATTCACCCAACTCCATAAAGTCAGCCACTCGCATTGCTTTTTCTAGGGTTTGGTTCAGATTATTGCCATCACCCACTACTTTTACATTGGCGTTAAAATCTGCCCGCAACTTCTGAATCATTCCTTTGGCTTTTTCTAATCCTTCTTTATCACGAGCCATGCCGCAATATTCCCACATGATCTTTCCGAGGTCTTTGTGGAATTGATCTACCGTTTTGGTTCCATCCTTTCGGTTCGAGAATTTCTTAATACGGTCTTGTACTTCTTTTTCTACCTTCTTGAACTCCGGATGATCGACAGGTACTTTGTCGTAAGGCATACGGGCTAAGTAGTCTCCAACGGTATAAGGAATTACAAAGTATCCATCGGCCAAACCTTGCATCAAAGCACTGGCTCCCAATCGGTTGGCGCCATGGTCAGAGAAGTTGGCTTCTCCCAAAGCATAACAACCTGGAATCGTAGTCATTAAGTTATAATCTACCCACAAGCCACCCATTGTGTAGTGTACTGCAGGATAAATTTTCATAGGTACTTCGTATGGGTTTTCCGCGGTAATTTTTTCATACATTTGGAATAAGTTACCATACTTGGCCGAAATGATGTCCTTGCCATCTCTTTTGATCGCATCACGGAAATCCAAAAATACAGCTTGTCCTTCTTTGTTTACCCCACGGCCATCATCACATACCATTTTGGCATTACGTGAAGCTACATCGCGAGGCACCAAGTTACCAAATGCAGGATATTTGGTTTCCAAATAATAGTCACGATCTTTTTCCTCGATATTGTTAGGACTCAATTGACCTTTACGTACTTTGTCAGCCGCCTCTTTGGTTTTAGGAACCCAAACTCGCCCATCATTACGCAATGACTCTGACATCAAAGTTAGCTTAGATTGGTGCCCTCCTGAAACAGGAATACAAGTAGGGTGGATTTGAGTATAACAAGGGTTGGCAAACAAAGCTCCCCGGCGATGTGCTCTCCAGGCTGCTGTTCCATTAGAACCCATTGCATTGGTAGACAAGAAAAATACGTTTCCATATCCACCAGTACATAATAATACTGCGTGGGCAGAGTGTGACTCAATGTCTCCGGTAAGTAGATTTCGGGTAACAATACCGCGAGCTTTGCCATCTACTACCACCAGGTCCAACATCTCGGTGCGAGTGTACATCTTTACTTTCCCTTTTTGTACTTGTCGGCTTAAGGCACTGTATGCTCCTAACAACAGTTGCTGGCCTGTTTGACCACGAGCATAAAAAGTACGTGATACTTGTGCACCACCAAAAGAACGGTTATCTAACAAACCTCCGTATTCGCGAGCAAAGGGAACTCCTTGGGCCACGCACTGATCTATAATATTGACACTCACCTCAGCCAAACGGTGTACATTGGCCTCCCGAGAGCGATAATCACCTCCTTTTACCGTGTCATAAAACAAACGGAAAACACTATCACCATCATTCTGATAGTTTTTGGCGGCATTGATACCACCCTGAGCGGCAATACTATGTGCTCGGCGAGGACTATCCTGAAAACAAAACGCTTTTACATTGTAGCCAAGCTCTGCCAAGGAGGCTGCTGCAGCTCCACCTGCTAATCCGGTCCCTACTACGATTACATCATACTTACGTTTGTTGGCGGGGTTTACTAACTTTATGTCGAACTTATGACGATTCCACTTCTCTGCCAATGGACCGTCAGGAATTTTAGAATCCAACTGCATAATTTTTTCAGTTTAATTTTTTACAAAGGTTTACAATTGCTTGACGTACATAATAATAGGTATGAGTGCAAATCCTAGCGGAATCAAAATGGCGTAGGCCAAACCCACTTTCTTAATAAGGGGAGAATACTTTACGTGATTGAGGCCAAAGGTCTGAAAAGCACTTTGAAATCCATGTGACAAATGGAAAGCCAAGGCCACCATAGAAACCACGTACAATATTACCATCCATAAATCAGCAAAAGCGGCTTTAACCAACAAGTATAAATCTAGTTGTTTTTCATCTCCAGAGAAGGGCTTTACTAAAACTCCTTCCTCCACGATACCGTAGTGAGTCAGTTTCATTTTACCCCAAAAATACACCAGGTGTACAATGATAAAGATAAGAATAATAGAACCCAACACCATCATGTTTCTCGAGCGCCAGTTGCTATTCGCGTCTGGTTTACTGTAAGCATATCGTGTAGGACGGGCTTTACGGTTCATGATGGTAAGCGTAATACCATAAATAATGTGTAAGAATATGAAGGTAAAATTGAGGATAGAAATGGTTTGAATGATGGGGTTGTGGCCCATAAAGTCGGCGTACCAGTTAAATGACTCTCCCTTGTCGTCAGCCAAAAGCTGTAAGTTACCAGCAAGGTGAACTATTAGATACAAACATAAGAACAAACCAGTGAGAGCCATCAGAACTTTCCGGCCAATGGTACTGGCCATCATTTGAGCAAACCAGCTTTTCTTTTTTTGAGCCGTTGCTTGGGTCGTTGTACTCATAATTAATTTATATTTACTTGATTTTTAGAAACATAAGTATGTGATAACCTTAGATTACTCAAAAATAGAGGCGAACGAAGTACGAAACAAAAAATTACTTTATTTTGATTAATTCTAAACAAGTAACCTATGACTGTCTCCACGTCACATTTAAAAATCACATTAATAAAACCTTGTTAATCAATAATGTTTGATTATTGGATGTAGTTACTCTAAAAACACCTTGATGTTTGCTTTGTTTGCCCAATTATTGGTTGATAAAACAGGCTGATTTTAATAACTGACCTTTCGCAGTGATTTTCTTTGGAAATCTCACAAGAAATACAATTGTGAATGCGTCAGCTAGACTCGGCATTTAGTCTGTCAG
>CALDJV010000492.1 GCA_937899305.1 uncultured Cytophagaceae bacterium | reverse complement strand
TTTCCATTTTTATCCTCCCCTTTCTTCCCATTTCTTCTGCGGTTTGGGCATTGGCCAATAATTCGTAAATATAAGCAGCCATTCCTTCATAATCGCCTTCTTCTACCAAAAACCCAGTTTCTCCATGAGCTACTGCATCTTTGATTCCTCCATGAAAAGTACTGACTACTGGGAGGCCTACCGCAGTAGCTTCCAATACAGAATTAGGCGTGCCTTCTGAGTCACCATTAAGGGGGTTTACCATAGAATGCTGTACAAAAATGCTGGCTTGCTGCAACAGTTTTGCTACTTCTTGAGGTGGCTGAACTCCCATAAAATCAACCTTCTCCTGAAGGTTCAGCTCTATGACTAATTTTTTTGCTTGCTCCCAAAGCTCACCTACTCCTACCATCATCAGCCTTGCATTGGTCTCTTTTTCAAGTACACGCTTAAACGCTTTGATGGTTAGGTAAGGTGCCTTTTTGTGAGTAAAACGTCCCACAGCAATCACTAATTTATTATCAAGGTACGCTTCTTTTGCACCAAATAATGTCGTATCTACTCCATAGGGTACTAGCTTTAACTTAGCATCAGGAGCTCCAATATTGGCCAAGGCTTGTTTCATATCCCTAGAGACTACACATATCGCTTTTGCATAGTCAAATACTTCTTTGTAAGCCTTTGCATACTTCTCTAGAGTGCGTTTTTCTGATGCGTCAAAACCGTGAAAGTGTACTACTAATGGAATATTTAAATTTTGGCAGGCCTTTAAAACAACACTGCCCGTAATTCCATATTCGGCCAAGACACAATCAGGGGCTATCTTTTTTAAATGCTTTGTTAAGAAATAAGTATAAAAGCCTGCGTACCAAAAGGGTAATATTCTTTTTATAAAAATCCGGATTAATTCCGAGAGTGGAAAAGTAAAGATACTCTTGTTGTTTTCATCAATGTAGGCTCGCCAACCACCGGTAAGGGTATGTTCGGGTTTTAGATATTGTAAATGGTTTCGTATAAATGTTTCAGAATAGTTTTTCTTATTAGGATAAATAAGTAGTAGTTTCATTGATTATTTTCATTTAATGTCACGGAAGAAACCAAGTAAAAAGTGAGTTCTAACAACATCTTTCATTGACATCACTTGAGATCAAAAGTCATCAACCACCATTGTAAACTCATACTTCACCTAGCCCACGTAGTAATTTTATCCTTTCAACAATTTTTGAAGGGCCGAAGTTAATACCTTTCCCCAAGAAAACCAATTCTCCTTTTACCACTAAAATAATTGGCAAAAAGATTCTTTATCTTTCGCTAATAATTTTTTGTTTCTAAATTTGCCCCATAAATATCACAAAAATACGACAAAAATAATGAAAGGGTTCAAAAGTGTATTCTGGAAATTCTTAAACTTTCTTAAAACACCAATAGGGCTTCTAAATTCAACAATCCTCAAAAGACTTCAAAGAAGATGGTCGGGTTGTAAAAACAATTCATTGCCCAAAGCTATTTGCCCGTTTCTTGACTTTCCTTCCAAATAAATCTTTATAAGTCCAGTTGTGGTAACACTACGTTTGGAAGTGCTTTTCAATAAATGAGCATCAATATACCAGGAGCATATTCACCATTAAAAAATATAAACAATTCGTTTTTTCGTCCTCACTCCAATGATCATCATTGTCCTTTGGTATTTTAATTGTTCGGAAAATCATCTTAATATTTAAACTTTAGCATTATGCAAAGTATCAGTAAAAAAAGCTTTAAAAGCCGAGTACTTTCTTTATTAATTCCACTTTATCGTTTTTACTGGGCTTTAAAATGGAAGTCATACGCAAAAAAAAATAAAGAAATAAATCTAATTATTGGTGGAAGCAGTACCAATTACGCTGGATGGTTTTCTACTGATTATTATACCTTGGATGTAACAAAATACCAGCATTATCTGAAGTATTTTTCTAACAGAAAAATCAACAACGTACTGGATGAACATGTACTTGAGCGCCTCACAATAATGCAAATTGAGGAAATGTTGAAAAATATAAAACAATTTGCGGCTGACAATATCAACATTCGTATAGCAGTTCCTGACGAATACCGTACAGACAAAAACTATACACTTCGTTAATTATTGATTTTTCACTTGCCTAATTCTTTTACATGGCCTCAAAACTAGCCCCCATTGTATTATTTGCCTACAATCGCCTTGTACATTTACAACAAACTGTAGAGGCTTTGCTGAAAAACCCTTTGGCCGATCAAAGCTTATTGTATATTTTTTCTGATGCTGCAAAAAACGATGACGCTCAAGAAGTAGTAAAGCAAGTCCGTGCTTATATCCATCAAATCAAAGGGTTCAAAGAAATTATTATTGAGGAACAAAGCTCAAACCTGGGGTTGGCTCCCTCAGTAATCAAAGGGGTTTCCACAGTGCTTAATCAACATCAAAAAGCCATTATACTGGAAGATGACATGGTTTGTAGTCAAAACTTTCTTCAGTTTATGAATGATTGTCTTGACTTTTACCAAAACCAACCTGAAATATTCTCTATCTCTGGTTATATTTATCCCATTGAAGTACCACCCACCTATTCAGATGATGTATTTATTTTTCCCAGGGCATCTTCTTGGGGATGGGCTACCTGGCTGGACAGATGGGAAAAAGTAGACTGGGATATGAAAGATTTCCCTTCTTTTATTAAAAATAAACGAGCCCAAAAAGACTTTAACCAAGGTGGTGAAGACCTTACTCCAATGCTCATCAAGCAACATAAAAACTTAATCAGTTCTTGGGCAGTACGCTGGTGTTATACTCATTACATCAAACAAGGGTACTGTCTATTTCCGGTAAAATCAAAAATACACAATATAGGTACTGACAAATCTGGGCAACACTCCCCAAAAACAACAAAATATGATGCTCAATTATCAGAATCCTCTTATAAACTTACCAAACAACTCAGCCCATCGCCTAAGATTTACCAAAATCTCCAGGAATTTTTCAAATTGAGTCTCATTCGTAAAACAATTAACTATTTCAAATTTGGGAATTAGAATGCTTGCTTTTAAAATATTATTCAAAGAAATATTTCACCTAATCCGCCAAAAAAACGGTCGTAAATTCTTATGGCTGACTTTTAGAAAAGGAGGAAAAGAAAGGTTCAAACCTCAAAATATTAAATTTGCTGGATTCAAACTCAAGGTAGCCGATAGCTTGTCTTTTATTTGGCAAGTCAAAGAAATTTTCGTGGACGAAGCTTACCGTTTCAAAGCCTCCTCTGCTCAACCAGTTATTTATGACTGTGGGGCCAATGTAGGCACCAGTTGTTTGTACTTCAAAAGTTTGTACCCTCAAGCCACAATCAAAGCTTTTGAGGCGGATAAGCAAATTGCGGAGGTATTGAAAGCCAACCTGAAAACAAATGATTTGACCGACGTAGAGGTCACAGCCAAGGCGGTTTGGATCGATGATCAAGGAATTGAAATTACCACGGACGGGGCGGATGGTGCTTCTATTCACGGAACCAAGGAAAAGATACCCATTCCTTCTATACGCCTCAAAAATTTACTCGCCGAAGAGCCTGTTATAGATATGCTCAAGATAGACATAGAAGGTGCCGAGGTAGAAGTAATCCAAGATTGTGCAGAGGTATTGGGTAAGGTTCAAAATTTATTTGTGGAGTATCATGCTTACCAGAATCAACCCCAACAACTCAGTAAACTTCTGGAGGTTTTGGAGCAAAATCAGTTTCGTTATTTTATTAGAGACGATCAAGATCGAAAAAGCCCACTAGTTAATCGCCATTTTCGAAATGATAGCCCAATGGATTTGCGCCTCAATATTTTCGCTTATAAACTTTAACACATGAAAGTTGCATTCATTAATACTTATGATGTATATGGAGGAGCAGCCATTGCTTGTAATCGGGTATTTCAAGCATTGAGGCAGGATCCTGAAATCACCTCAGCAAAACTATTGGTACAACAAAAAGACAGTCAAGATACCAATGTATTGCTCTGGTCAGACTCCTTTTTTGGCCGAAAGAAAGCGTTTCTTCGCTTTGCCCTGGAGCGACTCTACTTTTTACAGTTTGCCAAAAACCGTAATGTACAGTATGCTTTTTCTCCTGCAAATTTAGGTGTCGACATAAACAAACACCCTTTAGTGCAAGCAGCTGATATCATTCATCTCCATTGGACTAGTTTTGGCTTTTTGTCTTTGAAGTCGCTAAAGAAACTAGCTAAATTAGGCAAACCAGTCGTTTGGACTTTACACGATATGTGGGCTTTTACTGGGGGCTGTCATTATACTGGTACTTGTACCAACTTTCAGGTAAGTTGTGGCGATTGCCAGTTTCTCAAAAAGCCACATCAAACAGACCTTTCATATAAAGTATTTCAAAAAAAATTTAAGATTTTTCATCAACTCAATTTAAGTATAGTTACGTCAAGCAATTGGTTGGCACAAACTGCTCAACAAAGTAGTTTATTCAAACGTAGCATCAATTCCAGTAATCAAATATCTATACAAACAATTCCCACCCCTATCAATACCAAGTCTTTCAAACCTGTAGATAAAACACAAACAAGAGCAAAACTGAAAATCAATCCTAAGAAGTTTCAGGTTTTGTTTGGAGCCATGAATATTGTCGATCAACGGAAGGGATTCAAATATTTTAAAAAAGCACTGCAAATACTGAAAAACCAATACCCTGATTTGAATGAGCGAATGGAATTATTGATTTTTGGGAAGGCTTCACCAGAATTATTACAGGCCCTCCCCTATCCCGTCAACAATTTGGGCGTTTTATCAGGAAACGAGCCCATGTCGCAGGCTTACAATGCGGCCGATTTATTTGTAATTCCTTCTCTTGAGGACAATCTGCCCAATACCATTATGGAATCTTTAGCTTGTGGAACCCCAACAGTGGCTTTTCGCACTGGAGGAATCCCGGATATGATAGATCACCAACAAAACGGCTATTTGGCCCAATACCAAGATGCCAACGATTTAGCCAAAGGAATCTATTGGGCATTGACTAAAGCTGATTATCCTCAATTGGCTCAAAATGCCCGCCAAAAGGTATTAAACAACTTTACAGAAGAGGTAGTGGCTGATCAATATGTTCAATTATACGAGAAAATACTGGCTCAAAAAAACACTCCTTAAAATACGTTTATCATAATGACCCAAACATTACCAAAAGTTTCCATCATTACGGTTTGTTTCAATGCTGAAAAATACCTGGAACGTACCATTCAAAGCATCATCAACCAGACCTACGAAAACATTGAATACATTGTAGTGGATGGCCAATCAAAGGATGGCACATTGGACATCGTTCGAAAATACGAAGCACACGTCGATCAATGGATTTCGGAACCAGACCAAGGCTTGTACGATGCCATGAACAAAGGCATTGAAATGGCTACTGGAGATTTTGTGTGGTTTATGAACGCGGGCGATGAGATTCGAACTCCTGATGTATTGGCTAACATGTTTACCCAAGATATGAACGGAGATATTTATTACGGTGAAACCGAGTTTCTAGACTTAGAGCGAAATCCGCTGGGAATAAGAAGCAAGGCTACCCCTCATCAGCTCCCCAAAAACCTCAAATGGAAAGACATGCAACGAGGTATGGTAGTGTGTCATCAATCTATTGTAGTACGAAAACAAATTGCCCCCCCTTACGACTATGAAAACCACCCCTACAGTGCTGACATAGACTGGGTGATCAAGGCCCTAAAAAAATCAAAGAAAACCATTAACTCTCACCAAATTGTAGCCATTTACCTACAAGGTGGATTTTCACGCAAACACCACAAGGCATCACTCAAAGATCGCTACCAAATACTCAAAAAACATTATGGTTTTTTCAAGAACCTAATGAATCACGCTTTTATCTTTCTTAGAGGAGCTTGGTTTGTTATCAAGAGAAGAAAAGGGTATTGATGGCTTGGGAACATATTCCTTGGTTGTGGGTCGAAAAATAAATGCCAAGTTTTGCAACTTGGCATTGTTGTTGTCTTTGACAAACCAGCCTTAATACTAGGTCATTTTTTGTAACGAGCTTAACGAAATAAAGCTCAAGTCAATTATTTCAAATAGATTCTTAAAAGATAAACGATGCAAGCCAAAAAATATTTTGCAAAAACTGTAATTCGGCATTTCAAGCCTCAGTTTGGCATCGTTGTTGTACTTATATAATTGCTATTAATTTTGGTGTCATTTTTGTAACGGGCATTCGTTCTGATTTTTAGACTGTAATGCCTTTTTTTTTGTTACAAAGACAAGATAGATAAATTTCACATCCCCTCCAAATAATTTTATTCTAAAGGCACATTTATTGCTAACTGTAAAGGTTTTTTAGTTCCAAATCTCATTTTACTGATAGCGAGTCAGTTGTCTCTACCACCCTCTAGTTGTTTTTAGTTTTTTGCAATAATGCTTCTCTGCCATTCTCATCTAATAACTATTTACCAACGAATTTATTTGATAAATCAGTTTATGCGTTCATTTTTTGTAGTATGTTTACTTGCCCACTAAGTAAATATGCATTGATGGAAACCTTACGATTTGCTCAAATATCAGACTTGCATTTGTATGCCCAAAAAGATTTTGTGTACCGCGAACACCATACTTATCAAAACTTTGTACAAGTCATTGAGTTACTCAAAGAAGATGTGCCCAATTTGGATTGTGTCATTTTTACTGGAGATATGGCCGCCAACCAAGAAAAAGAGGCCTATTTTCACATAGATGAATTGATGGCTCCACTTGGAATTCGCTGGTATTGGGTACCTGGTAACCACGATAGTCATACCGTTATGCAGGCAGTCCGGAGCGAACTCAGTGTTGACTCTTCCAGGTATTTTGAAGAAAAAGGGGTCCGATTCATTATGTTGAACAGCACCGATCCTAACGAAAAAGAAGTAGAAGGCATTTTACGCACTTCTGAACTTGAATTTTTGGACGGTCTCCTCGCCGACACTTGGCTCCCTACCATTGTGGTGTTGCATCATCAACCCATTGCTATTCCCAATGGTTGGGTAGACCCCTTGGGACTTCGTAACAAACAAGATTTTCTTCATATTATTGACAAGCATTCTCACGTAATTGCAGTGATATTTGGGCATATTCACCACGCCAAAATATGGGAACACAACCAAGTACCTTATATTTCGGCTCCGGCTACTTCTTATCAGTTCAATCCCTACACAGCTGAATTTTCTTTGGAAGATTTGGCCCCAGGTTATCGCTTATACGAAGTAACCAATGGCGTAGTCCGTAGCGAAGTAAAACGAATTTCTTTTTAGTAGTAACTATACTTATGAACGACCAATATTATATGCAACTGGCCTATCAGGAAGCTTTGAAAGCTTTTGACAAAGGAGAAATCCCGGTAGGAGCCATCGTTGTATCACACGAAAAGGTAATTGCCAAAGCTCACAATCAAACCGAACAATTGCTTGACGTCACCGCACATGCCGAAATGTTGGCCATCACGGCTGCTTCTAACTATTTGGGCGCAAAGTATCTCAACCAATGTACATTATATGTTACCCTAGAACCTTGTGTAATGTGTGGTGGAGCAATTGCCTGGTCGCAATTGGGAAAGGTCGTGTTTGGGGCCTATGATGCCAAAAGAGGGTTTGCCCGTTTAGAAAATGAAGGAAAAAAAGTGTTGCACCCTAAGACAGTTTTGATAGGAGGAGTACTTGAAAATGAGTGCTCAGAACTTTTACAGAGATTCTTTCAAAAATTACGAAACTAATCTATATTTGTTTTGTTATACTTTTGATAATGAAACCTTATACAAAAAGGCAAAACGTCATTATTGAAGCTATCTTTAAAAAATTTACAACCTTTTAAACAAGCAATTAAAACTATGGCATTTGAACAAAAAGCTCTACCTTATGCTTATGATGCACTAGAACCACACTTTGATGCAAAGACTATGGAAATCCACTATGGGAAACACCACGCGGGTTACACATCAAAGCTAAATGCTGCTATAGAGGGAACCGATTTGGCCAATCATTCTATTGAAGATATATTGAAAAATGCCGGAAGCCAAAGCGCCGGAGTACGTAACAATGGTGGTGGATACTATAACCACAATCTTTTCTGGGAAATTTTGAGCGCCAATGGTGGTGCGCCAAGTGGCGATTTGGAAGCAGCCATCAATGAAGCCTTTGGTTCTTTGGATGGATTGAAAGAAAAATTCAACGCGGCAGCAGCTACTCGTTTTGGTTCAGGCTGGGCTTGGTTGATCGTAGGTGGTGATGGTAAGTTACACGTAACTTCTACCCCTAACCAAGACAATCCTTTGATGGACGTTGCTGATCTACAAGGAACGCCAATTTTGGGATTGGATGTTTGGGAGCATGCCTACTATTTGAAATATCAAAACCGTCGTCCTGATTACATTTCTGCTTTCTGGAACATCATCAACTGGGAAAAAGTAGCCGAAAAATTTGCGGCAGCCAAGTAATCATCAAATGATCTCCAAAAAACTTACCCTTTGGGCCTGTGTGGTCTGAAGGGTTTTTTATTGGGCAATCCCCCCTCTCTCCTTCCGGCTCCAAAGCTTTATCTACCATTTCAAGCAACATGGCAGGCTTGGGTACGTTCATTCTCTAAAATATCACCTACTGAATAAAAAACACTTACCTTATGAAAAAAACATTCCTCATAAGCTTTCTCTTGTTAGGGAGTCTGCTTCAGGCCCAGCCTGTCAAGAAGCAAAAAAATGGTAAATATTGCTTTGTGGATAGCAAAGGGAAAACTATTCTAAAATTAGGCACTTGGAAAAAAGCCAAGCACTTTGATAATCAAACCATTGGCTACAGACTTACCCAAGTACAAGATGTAAACAACAACAACTTTTTGTTGGATACTAATGGGAAAACGTATCGGGTAGCTTATAAGATAAGCGAGATTACTTCCGAAACTGAGGCCATTGATTTTTCCTTACAAAAATTAACTGCGCTTCCTCCCCAAATATTTCAGGCTACCCGACTTAAAATATTATTGGCTGGCTACAATAAATTGAAAACTATCCCTGCTACCATTGCACAACTCAAACACCTGAGGGTCTTGAGCTTGGGTAGTAATGATTTTACTGAAGTACCCGCTGTAATTACCCAACTCAAATCGTTGGAAACCCTGAACCTTAGCTATAATCCACTTACTAGCTTACCTCCAAGTATTGGACAACTGACGCAATTGAAGACATTGGTTTTGTACCGTACCCAACTGGCCAGTTTGCCGAATACCATTGGGCAACTGAAAGCATTGAGGGAATTGTACTTGTCCAGAGGGCGCCTCAAAAGTTTACCCAATACCATTGGGCAACTCCAAAAATTAAGGCACCTAAGTCTTGAGCAAAACCAACTCGAGCATTTGCCTGAATCGATTGGACAACTCCAAAACTTACCTACGCTTAATTTACAGAGTAACAAGCTTACCAAACTGCCTGAGTCGATTGGAAAACTGACTCAGTTGAAAAAATTGAACCTGGAATATAATCGGTTAACCGAACTACCCAAGACGATTGGGCAACTCCAGAACTTGACCCGTCTGGACTTGAAGGAAAATCAGCTCAAAAGTGTACCTAGCACCATTGGGCAGCTGACGCAACTGACCGAACTGAACCTATGGAAAAGTAAGGTTCAACAATTACCGGCGACCATTGGGCAAATGAAACAATTGAAAAAACTAGATGTGGCCAACAATGGGCTCACTAAATTACCCGATGCCATTGGTGAACTCAATGCCTTGCTATACATGGATATTGGTTTTAATAAGCTTCAAAACTTACCTAGTACCATTGGACAACTCCAAAATTTGACCACCTTATTTGCAGGTAATAACCAATTGACTGCGCTTCCTAGCACAATTGGCCAATTGCAAAGTCTCACCCAGCTTGCTTTGTACCAAAATCAACTGACTGAACTACCGAACGTCATCGGGCAGATGAAAAATTTAAAAAAGTTACGCTTATCTGACAACCAACTCAAAGCACTACCCAATAGTTTTACCCAACTCACCGCATTGACAACTTTGTATTTAAGAAATAATGCATTTACCGAGGTGCCTACCCAGATAGTTGCACTCGAAAACCTAAAAAAATTGTTTTTGGGAGGCAATCAAGTAAAAGCATCACTTTCGATAGTTTGGAAACTGACCCATTTACAGACCCTGGACTTGAGCAAAATGACGCTCTCGAAGATACCAACGGCTATTCGTCAACTCAAGCAATTGAAAATCTTGTACTTGGGCGGCAATCAATTTACCCAGGTTCCGGCAGCAGTTTGGCAACTCAAAACCCTGGATAAATTGTTCTTAAACAAAAATCAGTTAAAGGTTTTGCCCTCTACCATTGCCCAACTCACCGATTTACAGTTTTTACATATTGCTGACAACCAATTGACTCAGCTTCCTTCGTCTATCCGTCAACTCAAGCAATTGAAGACCCTGTATTTGTATGGTAACACCATTTCTAGAGTACACAAAGCCCAACTCAAAAAATGGCTCCCAGGTTGTCGTGGTATTCACTAATGCTTCATGGTGATCAAGGCGCTCCATTGAGATCGCCTTGATGGTTTAACTATCAAAGCGATCTTTCATAAGTTTTATAAGGTGGGGCTTCTTGCTGTGCTCAACTTCAACGCGTTAAAACGACGTTTCATCCTTGTTTTTAGTCATTTCTTCTCCACTTTTGTGCTCGGTATTGGCCAAATTGAGTATCTTGTAAATAACCTATAAATGGGTTTATGCGCATTCAAGAAAAACACATACGTTATTCGGGCATTGTCATCCTTGCTTTTGTACTTCCTTGGGCCATGGGTCATCGTTCGGGGTACTACCATTACCATGTTTTTCATGCTTTTATAGTTACTTTTAGCAATTGGCAAGGTTGTGTTTGGATCATGAACCATTACCAAAAAAAATATCCCAATTATGCATTGACCAGAACCCGAATTATCTCAGAGCTACTGGCGGTTGTTGTACTTATTTTGGCCATTGTGGTCCTGCATAGCATATTACTCAATGTACTGTACGGAAGACCCTTTAAATGGGCGAATGTACCTCACTTTATGACTACCAATTCCTTGATTACGATATTTGCGGGTGTTTTCTACGAAAGTCGTTACTTTTTTGAACGATGGCATGAAACGTTTGTTGAAACCCAAAGATTACGCCGTCAAACTACCCAATCTCAGTTGGAGGTACTCAAAAATCAAGTCAATCCTCATTTTTTATTCAATAGCTTGAATACCTTGCTTACCCTGATACCAGAAGACAAACAAACCGCCAAAAAATTTACTCGTAAGTTGGGGGCGGTGTACCAATATATTTTGCAATACCAAAACCAGGAATTGACTACCTTGGAGCAAGAACTGAACTTTATAAAAGCTTATTTATTTTTGCAACAAATGCGCTTTGGTGAAAACTTAAAAGCACACATCGAAATTGACAAGACTTATCAGAAGCATCAGATTGTGCCATTGAGTTTACAGATGTTAGTAGAAAATGCCATCAAGCACAATGTGGTATCCAGTGCCCGACCTTTGTACATCTATATCAGCAATCAAGGCAACACATTAATCATCAGTAATAACCTTCAACTAAAAAGCGTGCGCCAAATTGTAGCTAAAAACTCTACCAAAATTGGGTTAAAAAACATCCAAAACCGCTATCGTTTTTTCACTCAAGACCCCATCGAAATTCACGCAAAAAATGATTGTTTTGAGGTAAGACTACCCTTATTAACTCCCACCCAAACAAATGCAAAACCAGTAGTAGTACCCTCGACCGCTCCTGTTTTATGAAGATATCAAAAGAAATCTTGATCAGATTGGCCATCATGTTTACTCTCGGGGTTGCCTTTCCATTTTTGGCCAATTTGGAAAAAATTGGGGGCAAATCGCTGTATTGGCTAAAGGTCGTCTATTCTTTTATGTTTGCGGCAGCTATTTATGAAGGAGACTATCGTATTGTGAAGTTTTTTCGCAATAAGTACCCCGACATTGGTCAGACCAAGGTAAGAACCATTGCCAGTATGACAAGTACCTCTGTATATACCATGTTGGTCATTTTGTTGGGTTTTTGTCTGATTGCCTTGGGATATGGCACTTCACTGAATGATTATCCAGTAATGATGGTCATGCTGATTTCGCTCTTTGTGAGTATGGTCATTGGCGCCATTTATGAAAGCAGCTATTTTTTAGGCAAATGGAAGCAAACGGTGGTAGAAGCCGAACAATTGAAAGGGGAAAAGATTGCTTCGGAATATGAAATACTGAAACAACAGGTCAACCCTGATTTTTTGTTTAAAAGCTTACAAGTCATAGAAGAATTCATCGAGAATGAAGAAAGCCAAGCACTCGATTATACCGAAAAACTATCGCATACTTATCGCTATATTTTACAACAAAGAGACGAAGAACTTATTGACCTGAAAACGGAAGTTGATTATGTCCAAAAATACCTTTCGCTGTTACAAAAACAACATGGTCGGCCCTTGCCGATTCAATGGCAAATAGATTTAGAGGCGAAATGTGGACGCATTATCCCTTTTTCGTTACAATACCTGCTCTCCCCCGTGTTGGCCAATACGCTCCAGAAGCCGGGGCAAATCATCGTATTTCAGAAAAATGACCAACTCTTGAGCATTCATATTCAAGGCACAGGATGGTTTGAAATGATCGAGAAAATATTGCCACCTTTACAAGAAAAGTATGCCTACCTTACCAATCAAAAACTGAATATCATTGCGGTGAATGAAAACGAAATGGAAATTCGATTGCCTTTGATCGCTGCTCCAACCAAAGTACATTGAATATCAAGTACTGGGGTTATTCAATGTATTTGTTCCATATTACGGTGTGATAGTTTTCATGAGGCTTACAAAATTGATTATAATTATGTCTAAATTTGTGACATGAAAGCAAGATGGTACTGGTTTTTAATCGTTTTTTTGTTTCTAGGCGTTTTTCTGGGCACGCTTGTCGCCTTCATTTATGATTCGGTTGCTGACAAGGTGTTTTATCAATATGCCATATCCAGGCAAGTTATTTTTTGGCTGGTATGGTTTGGCTTGTATCAACCCGTCATCATATTAAACCAGCGACTCAACCAAGCTAAACTTAAACAATATGCTAAAATTGTATGGCACGGATTGATGTTCATTGGTACCATTACCCTCCACCAGGTCATTTATTTTTTGCTTTCCTATTTCATCATCGCTCCCATTCTGGATGTCTCTCCCGATAGTTGGATCCATTATTTTACCATCAATGGCCTGACCGGAATGCAGGTCAATTTTATCGCTTATTGGGCTATAGTACTCATCGATTATACCTCCAACTACTACCGTCGCTACAAGGACGAAGAACTAAAATCAACCCAAATGGCCGAAAAATTGGCCAGTGCGGAGCTCAATGCGCTCAAAATGCAACTCCATCCCCATTTTTTATTCAATACGCTTCATGCCATCTCTGCGCTCATGCACAAAGATTTGGTGGCGGCTGAAAAAATGATTAATCGCTTGAGTGAATTATTACGGTACTCTCTTCAAAAAACCAGGCAACAATTGACTAGTTTACACCACGAACTGGAGTTTTTAGAGCTGTACCTCGAAATTGAGAAAGTAAGGTTTCAGGATCGTTTGAAAGTACAGATCAATATTCAACCAGAGTTGATGGACGCCGAGGTTCCGCATTTAATTTTGCAGCCCTTGGTCGAGAATGCACTTAAGCACGGCATCGCCCCCATTGCTCAAGGAGGAGAAATTGTTATTTCGGCCAAGCAAAACGATGCTGAATTGGTCCTACGGGTATTTGATAATGGTAAAAGCATTAGTCAACCCAAGTTGGATAAATTGCAGCTTGGTATAGGTTTACAAAATACCCAAATGCGTTTGGAACAACTGTATGGCAATGCCCACGCTTTTGTAATTGATAATTGCAATGAAAATGGCTTCGAAGTTACCTTAAAGTTTCCTCTAAAGCTCATCCCTACCTACGAATATCAAAATCTTAATAGTTTGTGAAAACATGAATTCAAAGTCGGAAGAATTGGTTTTTGGGTTAAATTTGCTTTAACAAGAGTTCGCTTAATCTTAACAATACTATGAGGCAAAACTGGAGCTGGTACTTACTATTTTTTTTATTTATGGGGATTTTCATAGGGGGGGCCAGTGCTTACTTGTATCAGGCTGCGGGTAAGAATCTTTCAACAGTATATCTTATATCAAAACAAGTGGCTTTTTGGTTGCTTTGGTTTTTGATGTATCAGCCAGTATTTGTACTTACCCATAGAATCAATCAAATTGGTCTTTCTAAAATACTCCGACTGGGTTTACAAATACTGAATGGCTTTGTTACGGTATTTATCCATTATATCTTTTGTTTTTTGATATGGTATTATGTAGTCATGCCCGCATTTCGTGACAACTATAGTGACCCCATTCCTTATTTTTTAGTGAATATTCCTGATACTATGGGGTTGAGTTTTATCATATATGGCGCCATCGTACTTGCGCGCTATGTCAGCAATTATTACAAAAAATACAAAGAAGAGGAACTCAAAAGCATCCAAACTGCCGAAAAACTCGCCCAAGCAGAATTGCGTGCCCTTAAAATGCAACTCCACCCTCATTTTTTATTCAATACTTTACACGCCATTTCTGCGCTGATGCACAAGGACATCATCATTGCCGAAAAGATGATTAATCGCTTGAGTGACCTGCTACGTTATTCGCTTAAAAATACTGGGCAACAACTGGTGAGTTTGCGACAGGAATTGGAATTTTTGGAGTTGTATCTGGAAATAGAAAAAGTACGGTTTCAGGGCAGGCTCCAAGTAAATTTACACATAGACGCCAAGTTGTTGGATGCTGAAGTACCTCATTTGATACTGCAGCCCTTGGTTGAAAATGCCTTAAAACATGGAATTGCTCCTAAAGCAAAAGGTGGTCTCATTACCATTACTGCTCAAATAATGCAGGAAATGTTGTTGCTTAAGGTCAATGACGATGGCAAAAGTATGACTGCCACCCATTTTACTCATTTAAAAGAAGGAATTGGTTTAGAAAACACCCGTTTAAGGCTTGGTCAATTATATGAAAACAACCACAAGTTTCAGATAGATAACTGCCAGGGCAAAGGATTTGAAGTGCGTATTTCTATACCTTTAAAAATATTACAAGTAAATGAATATCAAAGCATTAATAGTTGATGACGAGGTACTTGCCAGAGAAAAAATGCTTTCTTTGCTGCAGTTGGTCCCTGACGTAGAGGTAGTGGGGCAATGTAGCAATGGGCTGGAGGTCATTCAATTTTTACAACAACACACTTGTGACCTTATTTTTTTGGACATACAAATGCCTGAAATGAACGGGTTTGAGGTATTACAACACCTACAATTTACCAGCCTTCCCTATATCGTATTTGTGACCGCCTATGACCAATATGCTCTTCAGGCTTTTGAGGTACATGCCCTCGATTACCTGCTCAAGCCTTTTGACCGAGAAAGGTTAGGGCAAACCCTACAAAGGGTACGTCAGCAAATTGCCCAGGATCGAGAAATTTCTCAACAAAAAAAGTTATTGCAACTCATGCAAAACCTCCCTCCTACGAAATCTTACTTGGAAAGAATGGTGATCAAGGAAGCCGGGAAAGTATTTTTTGTAAAAACGGATGAAATCGCTTGTATAGAAGCGGCTGGAAACTATTTGAAACTTTATACGCAGAATAGTAATCATTTGATCCGAGAAACGATGCAAAAGATTTTGAATAAGCTCGATCCTCAGATTTTTATCCGTATCCATCGTTCGTGGATTATAAACCTAGAGCATATACGCTCTATGGAAGCCTATGGCAACAACGAATATGTCATTTATTTGAACAATGATCAGATTGTACATTCTGGTCGTAGCTACTATGATCAAATCAAGCCTTTGTTACAAAATTGAAATACTACAACTACACTCTTTTTATGTTGCTCAAAGTAATTCTTTGATGGTATAGGCCAGTTTCCGAGGCATTAGGTAAAAGGGTGAGTGGTCACTCTCTAATGTTTTGATCATCGAGAATTGTAGGTGTTGCTGACATATTCTTTGTTGAGCAATGGGAAGTGCTCGATCTAAACTACACTCAATATAACTCTTCTTTATTTTGCCAAGGCTTTGGTTTGTCCATTTTATTTTACCAAAAAAAGGTCGGATAGGTTGATGAACTATTTTCTGGGTGAGGTCTTCTTGCATTTCCTGTTTTTGTTCACTGTAAAAAGCTTGCTTAGCCAGTGCGCTATCTACGCTCATTCGTCCTTTCAATAACACTTTGATGGGTAAACGAAACGCTTCTTCAAACACACTCTTTTCTACTTTAGAAAGCTTTTTATTCAATTTAACCATGGTATCTCGGTTACGAGGAACGATGGCAGTCAGGTAAATTAACTGTTTTACTAAATCAGGATGTTGTTCTGCTACTATCGAGATAATTGCACCAGCCATTGAATGCCCCAATAAAATAACAGGCGAGCCAATTTTTTGAATCTTTTGGACAACATGATTGACATAGTCTGTCAGCTTGATGCCAAAAGATGATTTATTGCCATCTTCATGTCCAGGAAGCGTGACTGCTTCTACGTCAAAACCTAGTTCCTGAAGCTCTGGTATCAATAAATCCCAGCAAGTTTGGTCATGAAAAGACCCATGTACCAATAATATATATCCTTGGTTTTCTGCCATCACATATGCTCTTATCTATAACACCAGATTTTAAATTGTTTATAAATATCATACCTTTCCATTCCTACTCCTCATCCCTTAAATATCTCTGTTGATCACATTTTGATTGACACAGGTGGTAAATAATATAGTTTTGAATATTCAATATCTATATTAACCATATCATTTTTTAAATACATGAAAAATCTACTTTCTTTTTTAATCTTATTTGGTTGGGCCACCCAAACGCTTGCCCAGGTAACCGAGGTGGCCAATACTTTAGGTAAAAACCATCAATTGCCTTCCAAAATTCTAAAAGACACCATTACAATTCAGGTATACTTGCCCAAAAACTACTCACAAAACAAAAAATCTTATGCAACACTGTACCTTTTAGATAGTCAATGGTTTTTCCCCCATGGAGTGAGCGCCCAAATAGGTTATACCCAGCGAGGACGAATCAGTGATACTCCCGAGTTTTTAGTAGCAGGTATCGTCATAGAACGCAGTAAAAGGTGGAAATGGTCTATCAGTCAAGCGGCCGAATTTACTCGTTTTTTAAAGACCGAACTCATTCCGTTTATGGATCAAACATTTCGTACTACCCAAGAACGTATGCTGTTTGGTTGGGAGGCCACTGGTGGTTTTGTGATTCGCACGTTCACCTATCATCCCACGCTGTTTGATGCTTATTTTGCCTCTAGCCCTACCCCAGTATACAGCAGGTACTTTCCTATGTACAAGAAACAGTTTCAGGACCTGGCTCAACTACTTGAAACGCCTGCTTCATTGCAAAATAAATACTTGTATATAGGTGGGGCAGAAAACGATTACCCTTCTCATTATGGGATGAACAATTTGACCAAATTACTTCGTCAAAAATCTCCCGAAGGCTTTCGTTGGAGGTACCGCAAGCTACTTGACACCAGCCATGAAATGACTGCCTATCAAACCATTTTTCAAGGCCTCAAGTTGTTTTATTACAATTACCGACCTTTAGACATCAACAGCATTGCAGAATTTCAGCAACTTGGTGGCACCCCATATATCCAATCTTATTATGACAAAAGGGCCAAAAGGTTTGGCTTTGATGATCCTAAAGAACTGGCCAAGGCCTGGCACGCTACCCTGCGTAATATTACCTTAACTGCGGTTGGCGAAGACAATTACCTCGTTTTTGATCAATTGTATCAACAATTTAAATCTAAAAAGTTATTAGAGCGCTCATTTATGCCCCATGGAATTGCTTACGCCCGTTTTTACCTTAGGCACAATCAACCACAAAAAGCGCAGGAGATCAATCAGTTTTTATTGAAAAAGTTTGCCAAACGAGCCGCGCCATACCACATGGCAGGTAAGATTTATGAAAAGCTCAATCAACCACAAAAAGCCCGAAAATATTATACCCAAGCCCTCCAAATTGCCCGAAATTCTCAAGATTTTCGCCTGACGGAATATCAGGAAAGTTTTGATCATTTTTTGAAGAACCAAGGGAAGAAGTAGTTCAACATCAGAGAATGAAAGATAAAAGGCGAGCCGTCAATGACTCGCCTTTCTAATTTTGGTCTTTTTTGGTATGTGCAATTTTACTACGCTACGGCTTTTACTACTTGTTCAATGTGTGCGGCATCGTAAGCCAGTGCTTGCCAATTTTCCAAACGCTTGTTCATCACCTTAAACCAAAGCGGAGGTACCAATGACATCAGAATCATGGTAGGATATCCCGACGGTAGTTGAGGGCTTTCGTCGAAATGGCGCAACACTTGATAAGGGCGAGACGCATGGGCGTGGTGGTCAGAATGACGCTGTAATTGAAACAAAAAGAAATTGCTAATGCGGTGGTTCGAGTTCCAAGAGTGCAATGGATTTACTTTTTCGTAACGGCCAGGGGCTACTTCTCTTCTCAAAATACCGTAATGTTCTACATAGTTTACCGCCTCAAGGGTAGAAAAAGCCAGTACGCCTTGCAGCACCAAAAATACGGGCACCGCCCAAATGATGGTCCCTGTACCCCAACTGAAAATGGCAGTAAGCGTGGCAAAAAATGACAAAGGCAATACCACATACCAAATCATTGCATTGGAAGCACTCCATACTTTTTTCCCTCTACGTTGTAAACGGTTTTTCTCAATCTTCCAGGCACTGTGCCAGCTACCAAATACGGTTTGAACCCAAAAAGCGTAGAAAGTTTGGTTTTTGCGGCTGGTTGCAGGGTCTTTGGGGGTGGCTACGTTGACGTGATGCCCCTTGTTGTGCTCAATAAAGAAATGCATATACCCTACTAGCATGAGTACCAGCTGACTATGAAACTGGGCAATTTTATTACGCTTATGCCCCAATTCGTGGCCAATATTGATCCCACTGGCCATGTACAGTTTCACACTGAGTAGCAAACCTGCCAACTCTAGCCAAGTCATCGTTTGCAATGATACCACATAAGCCGAAAAAACCACAATGGCAATATGAGTATATACTTGGGCGTATACTACGGCATAGAAATAGGTATTCCCTATCACGGTGTCAAAAGATGCTTCCGAAATATTTTCGGGGTCTTTGCCTATCAATACATCAAGGATTGGAATCATACCATACGCAAAGATAAAACCACTGAAGGTCCAGGCTCCCCCCATGTAATATCCCCAAACAATGAGGGCAGGAATGATGAAGATGCTCAAGAAGCCTAACTTTTTTAGAAAACTCATATTGTCATTTTTTTGATTTATACCAATGTAATATATGAATATTTTCATAAAAATGACTCAAAGTCATATTTTTTAACTTAAAAAGCCCTCGAAATAATGATACTTCGAGGTTTTTAGTAAAATGGAAAAAATAAACTAATCCAAATTTAGTGCAATATCTTGGTGCTAGACAAGTCAAAAAATTGGCTAATAGTAGCACTACTCGCTCTATTTTTTGACGAAGTATAGCGACCAGAGATTAGTTAAATGGATTAAGTTATTTTTGTAGTTTTACTTAAGTACTATTTTGCTAAAAAAGATACAATGACTTCAAAATGCTGACGGATGAGTTGTTCTGCAGTAAGTTGATGGTAATGCGCTACAATGGTCATTTTCTTTTGTACCAATTGCAATACCCCCATTGTTTGTCCCCAAAAAGTATAAGCTGCCACCCCAGCATCTAAATCATCCCGAACGCTTCCATCTTTTTTGCCTTTTTCGATTTGCTCTATCACCAATTCAATGGCCGCAATGCCTTCTTCCAGATAAATCTTTTCATTGGCCGCCAGGGTATCCAAATCAAACAAGTCGTTTTGAAAGTAGAGAATTGCATTGAAGTAGTCTTGGTGCTCGTGATAAAACTCAAGATATGCCTCTAAAATCGTTTTTAAGCCCTCTAAACCATTTTTTTCGGGTGCTGTACTAGCATCTATTGCCTGTAATGCTACTTTGAATTTTTTTCGCAGGCTCAAGAATGCCCGATATAAAATGGCTCGATACAGTTCGTTTTTACTCTTGAAATACAAATACAATGTACCTTTGCCAAGTTGGGCTTCTTTGGCTACCATATCCATGGAGGCATCTTCTAGTCCCTTGGAGAATATTACCTTTTCGGCAGCATCTATGATGGCTTCATAACGCTTTTGTTTTCTCTTTTCTTTTGGGCTCTTTTCTTTTGGGCTTGTTACTTTTGTTTTTTGTTCTTGGAGGGCTACTTCCTTAGCATCTATTCCTTTTTGAGCTTCTTTTTTTGGCGTCATCGTCTTTGGCGTTCTCATATTTATAAAATTGGTGATCAAATGGTTGAACAAAATTACGAATTTTGGCAATGGTTCACAATGGTTTATCGCTCAGGCGTGAATAGTGCGTTGATTTTGGTAAAAGTCAAATCAATCCGTAATTTTGCCCATCAATGTTATAGTAAAAATATCATCATGGGGAGAAACAAACTGGAACGGTTCAAGTACAATGACGAAAATCCAATGGTAGTACAAGCAGGCAAACCCTTGTACGAAACCATCAAAGGAAAGTGGCGGGAAGAACTCTTTCAGAACGATCAGGAATTGGTGCTGGAACTGGCCTGTGGTCGTGGCGAATACACCGTAGGATTGGCCCAAGCGTATCCAAAACGTAATTTTGTAGGCGTAGATATCAAAGGGGCCCGCATCTGGAAAGGAATCAAGTTTGCGACCGAAAACGGTTTGAAAAACGTAGGGTTTCTGAGAACCTACATCCAAAATATTGATCAGTTTTTTGCTCCTAAAGAGGTCAACGAAATTTGGGTGATCCACCCCGACCCTCGCCCCAAGGACAGCGACGAACGACGTCGTTTGACCCACCCTCGCTTTTTGGAATTGTACCGCAACCTACTGGTAGACGATGGCTGGTTCCATTTCAAAACCGACAATGCGGGCTTGTTTGAATACACGCTGGAAGTACTCCAAGACTGGAAAATCAAGGACTTTGAGTTTACCCGTGACTTGTACAAAGACGAAAAGTTGTTGGCGCTTCACCACGGTATTAAAACTCGATATGAGCTTAAATTTACCGCAGAAGGTCATAAAGTGCATTATCTTCGTTTCAAGTTCGAGCGTTGATTTCTGGATCAGATCAAATCCCAAGTAATTTGACAATGCACGGACAACGCATCTCTTATTTGTTTGCGATTAGACCTAGGAATTTTACTTTCACCCAAATTCAAGATTTTCAATTTTGACAAATTACTCAACGATGAAGTCATGGAGGTAATTTGATTGCCCCAAAGGTTCAATTCCTCTAAGTTGGTCAAGGTAGAAATCACTTCTGGAAACTCAGTGAACTTATTATTTGATAAATCCAAAGAAGTAAGGTTTTGTAGATCCGCCAACTCATCAGGAAGTTGATTCAACTGGTTGTTGTTCAGCATCAGTTTTTTCAATTGAGACATTTGCCCCATTTCAGCGGGCAAATCTTTCAATTGATTGTTGGAAAGATAACACTCTTCAAGATGTTTTAATTGTCCGATTTCAGCCGGAAGCGACGACAGCTTATTATAGTATAGATAAAGTACCAAAAGATGATTCAAACCCGCGATTTCACTTGGCAACTGCTCGCATAAGTTCCAATTAAAGCTTAGAAATTCCAGGTTTGGCAATTGCCCAAGTACGGCCGGAAACACTGAAAAATCATTGCTGCTCAGGTCTAGTGATTTTAAATGGGTCAAGTAAGCAAATTCATCGGGCAAAGTCGTCATCTTGTTGCTTGTTATCTTCAAACTTCTCAGATTGACCAACTGACCAATTGCTCCTGATAGTTTGGAGATTGCGTTAAAATCTAAAACCAGCTCCTCTAGATTGGTGAGTTTTCCAAAATCTTCTGGAATTCCCGGTATTTCGTTACGACCAAGCTCTAACCTTTTTAACTTTTTCAAAGGCAGGATTTGACTTGGAAAGGTTTGCAAATTCAAATGGTTCACCCTCAATTCTTCCAAGTTTTTAATCAAATAAATATCCTTCGGAATGATGGCATCCTCATCATCATAAGATAGTTCAATTTTTGTTACCTGCTCCAGGTACCATAATTCTACCCCAAACTCGGCACACTTTAAAGGCTTTCGTCTCAGTTCCTCGCCCACTTCTTCACCATACTCTAGTCCCTTGCATAGTTGAAACCCCAAATGAATCATTGCTTCATCTTCACTCTGTAGCAATTGCAATATTTTTTGGTCTTGATCAGTCATTTTTAAATACCATTACGCATTTTCTTGGTATAAACATACCTGCTTCGTGGAATATGAGTTTTTTGTCCATAGACTACCAATCCTGACCGGTTTTCAGAATCTATCAGGATTAAAATTACTGCCCCATGTTTACAGGTTTATGATCTGAACCTGGGGCAACAATTTTTGTATTTTCCGTTTTCGTCGATCCGAAAACTGGTTATTTTGGGCATGCAGGCTCTTCAAATTGGTTAGTTTTGCCAAACTTTTAGGCAATCGTCTCAATTGATTGTTGGCAATATTGAGAATTTCTAAGTTTTCCAAATCCCCAACTTCTTCGGGTAAGGCAGTCAGCTGATTATTAGATAGCTGTAATATTTTCAAGCTTTTCAATTGGCCTATTTCAGGTACAATTTCCTGCAGCTGATTATTTTGTAACTCTAAGGTAGTCAATTCAGTCAAGGCACCAATTTCGGGGCATAAATAACGGTATTTGTTCCTCGACAAATTCAATCGAATGAGATTTTTAAGTTGTCCCACATCAGTTGGTAGCTGCCCCTGAAGCAGGTTATCGTAGGCCAACAGGTACTTCAGCGAAGTCATGGCCCATATTTCATCAGGAATGTCATCAAATTGATTGGAGTATAAACTAAGGCTCTCTAAACGAGGCAAAGCCCCAATTTCCCTCGGACACTTTCCAAACTGATTGCCCCCTAGGTTTAAAAATTTTAGTTGCGTGAGTTCTTCAATTTTATTGGGAATCTTTTTGAGCAAATTATACTGCAATACCAAAGACTCTAACTGAGTGAGCTTCAATATCGAGTTAGGAAAAGTAAAAAAACGATTACTTTCTATGTTCAGGTATTTCAATCGTTGCAAGTACTGGAATTCAGCAGGTAGGGAAGTCAGCCTGTTCTTATATAAGTAAATCCGTTGGAGTTGGGTAAGTTGGTCAATGTGTGGGGCTATTTTTCTCAGGTGATTATTCCCTAAATTCAATTCTTTTAATTGAGTCAGTTGGCTGAGTTCAGGACTCAATTCCTCGATGTAGTTGTCAGCCAAGTTCAGTTTTTGGAGCCCCTTCAGACGCCCTACCCAAGTGGGTATTTCTTTCAGGATAAGGATGGGCATATCCACGGTAGTCAATGCTTCCAGGTAGGCTATTTCCAATTCATAATCCAGGCAACGTTTGATATCTTTTCGCAATACATCGGCTACTTCCTGGCTATAGTTCCCTTGTAGGCCTACGCACAATTGAAAGGCCAAATCAATGTTTTCGGAACGGCCACTCTGAAGTAGTTCGAGTATTTTGGAAGTGTTGGAGCGTTGCGCTTTCATAGAAGCAAAGACAAAATATCATTCGGTTCGTCCCAAGTAGTTAAACAACAAGTCTTTCCAGTGAGGCTCAGCGGTTTTTTCCAACAATATATGATTGATACCCTCCCGAAGATCGCTCCCTGAAGGCAGACAAATGCTATAATACTGATATTTGAACTTATAAGGCAATAATTTGATGTTCCCAATTTCTCCTTGCTTGATCAAATAACGCATCAAGGGCTCATCGTACAAAAATGCATCAATTTTTTTATCCTTTACGGCTTGCATGCCCTCTAAAGGAGTCGCATATACTTTAGGTACAATATGGTTGCGTCGCAAGTACTGTAAACTACTTGATTTGCTCACTGATCCTACTTTGATTTTGCTCAGGTCTCTTACACTTTCAATTTTATGCTCAGGCGGATCAGAACTGAGTACCGAGGAGGTGGCGGCAATCAAACTAGATACCGACAAAATGGTGAAAAACATCCAGATAATGGCAATGAATCGTCCGCCAGGGGTAATGGGGGTTTTGTCGCCATACCCTACGGTAGTCATGGTGACAGCTGCCCACCAAAAACCAGCTCCAATCCCTTTGAAATGATCATCGGCAAAGTGCGGGTTCTTTTTACGTTCAAAAAGCCAAATTAATGTTCCAAAAATGAGGAATAAAGCCACCAAGGCACTGATGGTGCTGATAAATCTTGCCGAAAAAATACGCGAAATCAACAGGGTAAAACTTTCTTCTTTGGGTCTTACCGCAATCCCAAGGCTGGTTACATAATAAGGATGGGTAAAATCTACCAACTCTTCGCGATCACGGGTAATGCTAATGGCGGCAATGGCGGCATCTAAAGATCCCTCTTCTACTCCCTTTACCAATCCGATGAGGTCGCGTTCTTCCCAACGAAAGCTAATTTTTAGTTTGGCTGATATAGATTCCCAAAGATTCACACTGATTCCGGTCCAGGAGCCGTCTGGATTTTTAATAGCGAAAGGTGGCGCTTCTTTGATTCCGATCACATATTTTTGACGAAAAACTACTGAGTCTTTGGTGTTTTCGTCATTGCTATTATTATCGTCGTCAAACGAAGTGACTTGCACAATGTCATCTTCATCCTGAGCCAAAGCCGGAACAATGATGCATCCACTTAACCACACCAATAATAATATATTTCTTAAAATTCGTAACATTAATTTCTTCAACTACTAATTCTATGTTCTTATACAAACAAGGATATTGGCGATATTCACAAAACAGTTGAATGTAAAAGTCTTTAATTGCCTTCAGGGTGCCTTTACTGCCTTACTGTCAAAACCGTGCCGAACTCATTATTTACTTGGTGTTTGTCCAGCAATCATCACACCTAATTATGGTAAACCTATGATGTTTTATATTAATTAGTCAGATTACTCAATTTTAACTTACCATATTCTGACAAAAACAGTCCATTGTGACAGGTTTTTAATTGGAAATGAGGGCTTTTGCCAAATTTTGTTATATTTGTTATATGGACGGTTTTCAGATATTTATCTACATCATCATCGCTATTATTTACTTGGTATACAAAGCCAATAACAGCGGTAACAACAATAAAAAAGCCACAGGAACACCCTCTAGGCCAACCAATGCCCAAACCAGCAGTGAAAAGATTGCTCTTGAATCATTTTTGAAGGAATTGTCAAAAGATGCTGAAAAATCAACCCCATCTACGCGATATCGTTCTCTGGAACAGGAATCTGTCAACTATGACGAAATTGCCCAAAATTACGATCAACCTCAGCGTTTTCAACCTCAAAACACCGTTGAAACCGAAGACGATTTTGCAAAACTACAAGAGGAACAACAACAGCACGCTAAGTCAGTATCGACGCTCAACAAAGAACAAAAAAAGCGTTTGGGACACGCCAAATCGGTTTCCACCTTGTCGAAGGAGCAAAAGGAACGCCTCCAGCATGCGCAGTCAGTATCTAAAGGTCGAGCAGCCAACAAAAAACGAATCATTAAAAATTCTGAAGATGTGCGCAAAGCCTTCATTATGTCCGAAATCCTGAAAAGAAAGTATGAGTAGTTGTTTAGTCGATAGTCAACGGTCCATAGTTTTTTTAGTCCACAGTCGACGGTCCATAGTCCACGGTAGCGCAAAGCGGAATCTTTAGTCCTGAGCGAAGCCGAAGGAACTAACAATCAATCATCAACAACCACAGAACGCAGTTCAAGCTCTGCCAAAGGCTAATTACTATGGCGCCTTGCGTAACAATTTAACCATATAACAATCAGCCGAAGGCGGAACAATTGGTTTTCAGTCCACAGTCGACGGTCCAATGCTGTTTCCTTAACAAATCAGCATTTCATCGTTAATAGCCTCTTGCTT
>CALDJV010000491.1 GCA_937899305.1 uncultured Cytophagaceae bacterium | reverse complement strand
TAATGTTATATATTCCACAAAATCGCAAAATTAATACCTGAATATTGTCAATACAGCATTACTTTTGACTGGCTCACTTCTTCAATGAAAATTTCACTAAAAATACTTTAGTCACTTCCTTGCTCCGCATTTGAGGGTTGAGGAAGGGCAGGGTGATCATAGATACGGGAAATTTCTCCAAAGATTTTACAACTTCCATCTCTTGACGTAGCGCTTTGATCTCTTTGAGCCCATCCTCATTGGTATAAATGAAGCAAGTACCTTCTTTGGCCAGATTGAGCAAATCGCTAGAGTTTACCAAGTCTTTGGTAAAACCAGTTCGGTAAAAGTCCAACGATCCAAAATGTAAGTCACGTCCAAATACGTAAAATCTATCTAAATTTACGGTACGTTGTTGGGACACATATTGCGATACTACGGAACCTGTCTGGTAGTCGAACATGGTTTTATACACGTGGGTATTCATCAAAAAATTGACACCCAAAATGCTAATGAATGAAGGTAGAATGAGTGCTTGGAAAGTGTTTTTTCGGGTAATCAAAAAGTAAACTGCCCCCGAAAACGCTGCCACAGCAACCATCCATTTTAAAATGCTGGTGAGCGGAAAGGCCCAGGTACACAAGATAATGACCAAAGCCCATAAAATGAACATGGTAAATATTTGAGCTCCCATACTAGGGCGTAACCATTTTCGGTACTCTGATTCATACAATACTTTGTGTAGGTATCGGGCTTGAATGATGGCCGCCAACGTAAAGAGCACAAAGGTATAATGAGGAAGCTGGTAACTCGATAATGATAAAGCTACAAAAGGTAGTACAAAACCACCTGTAGTAATGCCTTCAGGTACCGATTTGTTCGTCAGGTACTTGTCGATACTGAACCTTTGACGAATGATTTGGCGAATATTTTGAAAAAGCGCTGGTACAAACAGCAATACCCAAGGCAAAAAACTCCACAAGAAATTTTGAGCCAGGAAGTAAATCGGGGGATTTTGATTGTCAGTAGAAGCAAAAGTATTTTCGCCGGTTAAGCGTCCAAAACTTTGTTTCCAAAAATAGAAATACAAACCCGAACTTTTGTCGGGGTCATTTGCATAAGCTGGGTTGGAGTCATACTGCAAGTACAAACCAATGCACATCGGAACCAAGGTGATGCCTGCAATGAGGATACCCACCAACCATTGCCAGCGAAAAAAACTTTTCCAACTGCGTTTGAGAATGAAATGGGTAGAAAAGGCCAGTATGGGTACCATCAAGCCAATGGGACCTTTAGCCAACATGGCCATCCCTATGCCTATAAAACCCAGTATGAGATTTTTCCATTTTTTGGTCTCATTGAATTCAGCAATTTGCCAAATTGCAAAAATGGTCGCTGCAGTCAATATGGTGTCAGTACGAATGTCGTGATTCATCAAAAACATGGCCTGACAAGAAGCCAACACCAGCGCAGCCAAATAACCAATTTGGGAATTGTAGTAAAGTTTACCGAGGCGAAAAGTGGCATAAAAACCAATGAAAGAAGCAACAATGGGTACAATACGGTAGACAAAGTTAGATACCCCAAAAAGCTTGAAAAACAAGGCCGATACCCAAAAAAGCAAAGGAGGCTTGTCGAGGTAATCTTTGGCGCGTTCTTTCACTTGCAGGTACTCCCCGGTTTCCATCATCTCTTTAGACATGGCTGCATATTGCGATGCATCGATATCCATGACATCTAAAAAAGCTCCCGCAATGTATACAATACCAATCCCTATAAAGGGTAAATAATTTTTATATTGCTTTATCATTGGTCCATGATTTCGCTTGTGCGCATTTTCCGCCCAATCTTCGCTTTGATCATAGAGGTAAAGCGAAGATTGAGCCTTCTGGAAAAGCCGTGTAATTTGTTGACTATCAGTATGAAGTAACGTGTTCGCAATAACTGTCTAGTTTGCTCTACTGCCTGAACCGTTGGACTTCGTTATTTTTTTCGTAATAGCGATGCTATTACTGCAAAAAATGCCTTGCCCAACAGTCCATGCATATGACCAAATCGGACACTTATTTTGAAAACGTTACTAAACTGCTTGTTTTTGCAGTAGAATCAAACGATAAGTTTTAAACTTAGTAAAGTTGGCGGCATTTCGCTCCCCCTTGAAATGCTTGTCCTCAATGTCGTTTAATTTTTTCTTAAACTTCCATTTTACAAATCGGTGAACGCGAGGAAAACGATCCTCAAACAAATCCATCCCCAAGTGGAATGAAGGGCGGATAGCATCCATTGTAAAACTATTGACTACTGTCATAGTGGGGGCTATGAACGGAGTAATATCATCGTCTTTGACGATATCGAAGGGGTGTTTGGCCAAAATTTCTTTGTATTGGTCGAGCCAGTGTCCTCCTCCCAAAGGTCGGTGATTGTGTTCAAAATATCTGAAAAAGTCACAGATCAAAATATGCCCTCCATCTTTGAGGTACTTGGCCGATTTCTCAAAGTTGGTTTGCATATCGATGTACTGAAAACTCTCACTAAAAAGAATCAAGTCATATTTTTTGTCAATGGCTACGTCTTCGTACCTGCCGTGAAAAATACCTGCTTTGCCTTCTAGTCTTTCTTTGATACGAGCCGTCAGGCGTTTAGAAGGCGATACACAATCTACTTCATACCCTTGCTCAATCAATTTTTCGGCTACTTTACCTGTACCACTGCCTACATCTAAAATGGTTTTGACTCCCTCAGGAATATGACTGAATAAATGATTGGTGTAATTGATTTGGGCGGTACGCAAATTTTGAATGTCCGGGTCTAGTCCGTCCTTCCAATAACCATAATGCAAATACTCCGTGTCCAGAAAGAATTTTAGAAAAATCATTCCAATGTCTAGCCCTACTTCCTGAGAGTCTAATTTTTTCTGTCGTTTTTTGAACAAACCCATAATAAACTATGATAAAATATTGAATCGATGAATGGTGCAGCGTCACTATATTAAATAAAGTAAGCCGTGTTATTTCCTTGAAAAGATATTGTACTTTAAAATACAGTAGATGGCTCTGAACCCATCTTTCCAGTTGATTTTTTTTCCTTCGGCGTAGGTA
>CALDJV010000490.1 GCA_937899305.1 uncultured Cytophagaceae bacterium | reverse complement strand
AAACCAAAAACCCCAGCCCAAACGCTGGGGTCTTGTACTTTAGATAGTTACTTAGTAACGCATTCGCAATAACTATCTGCTTTTCTCTACTACCTGAACTGCTGGACTTCGTTATTTTTATTGCCCGTAGCGCTGCTATGGGCGCAAAATTTATCCTGTAAGGAACTCTGAGGCCCAACAATTCATGCATATGACCAAATCGGACACTTATTTTGAAAGCGTCACTTAATCATTCTCAATTAACATCTTTACTATTTTATCGATATCGGCTTGGTGATTCAATGCCGACTCGGTGCCATCCGCTTTTAAATTTATCAAATTTTCTTCCTTGGCATCGTCCATACTAGATTTTGCATGCACCAACTGGGGCTCGATGCGAATGTATTGGTCTGGTTTGCCCACAGCATCGAAAATCTGGTGTAATTGGTAGTTTACGGTTTGAGCTACCCCCTTCATCATAATATCGATCAAAGGCTTGATCCAACCAATGGCTCCCCACCCCTTGGCTTTTTCGTATGGGTAAGAATCTTTTGAGCTTCCTGTTCCAATAGATACCAGCATCATTTCTGCGGCAGCGGGGTGTTGTTTATCGGGCCCAAAATCGAGCTGGCGAGCTGCTGCATAAGCCGACAAGGTAGGGTTGTTGATGTACACGCCCCCGTCAACCAACGCATAATTGACTCCTGCCATGGAGGTTGCCAGGTTGGGCTCAAAATAAGTAGGAGCGGCTGAAGTAGATCGAGCTACATCTCGCATAAAAAAATCATACCCGTCTATTTCTTTGGCTTTACCACTCTTGAAAAAGTGAGGAGTACCTCGCTCTATGTCATAAGAGGTAATTAAACACTCTTTAAGCATTTGACTCAATTTGATATCACCCAAGTATTTTTCTAAAGCTTCTTCCATCGGTTTTGAGGGATACTTTTCGTCAGTAATACCCAGACTAAACAGTTTTTTAGTAAAGATATCACCTCCGTTTTCCAGATATAGGTTCACCGCATCTTCAGCAGTAAACTTCGGACGTCCATCTTCGCCTGGGGTAAGGTAAATACAGCAAAGAATACCTCCGGTACTGGTGCCTGCCATCAAATCAAAATAATCGGCCAGACGGGCATTTGGATTATTGGTTTCCTCCTGAATTTTTTTCTCGATTGCTACCATGATTTGCCCAGGTAGAATACCACGGATACCACCTCCATCGATAGACAAAATGCGAGTAAGTTTTTTATTAGCCATAGAATTGTAAAGTTTGAAAATTTCTAAAGGATTAATTTGCAATGATTTAATACTACATATTTTCCTAGTATGATACAAACCAATCTTTTAAAAATATGAGTAGTTGGTGTTGGGTACGGACACCAACTACTCATTACACTTTAAACTATTCAGTAATGGCGGGCAAAGGCTCCCAATATTTGCGTGGTTGGTATGCCAGGCGATCTTTTACAATGGTGAGTGGTGAGGTAACATTGTTGTGATACAAGCCCCCAGTCCCCAAACCATGGAAATTCTTGGTATCATGTTCAGCAGTAAACTGAGCAATTGCATTGAGACCAATGTTAGACTCAAGCGCAGAAGTAATCCACCAACCAATTTTTCGTTTTTTGGCTAGCTGAATCCATTCTTGAGTGGCTACAAAACCACCCAATAGGGTAGGCTTAAGAATGATGTAGGGGGGCTGAATGACATCTAACAACTTTTCTTTTTCGGACAACGAAAGTTTCCCGATGAGTTCTTCGTCTAGTGCAATCGGAATTGGACTCTTCTGACACAACCGATGCATACTGGCCAATTGGTTGGGACGAATGGGTTGCTCAATGGAATGCAACTCAAACTCACTCAAACGATGGAGCTTTTCCAGGGCTTCACTGGGTTTAAAAGCGCCATTGGCATCTACTCTGAGGATCAGTTTTTCGGCCGAAAACTTTTGACGAATACCCGCTAATAATTTGCATTCTTGCTCAAAGTCGATGGCTCCAATTTTCATCTTGATACACCCAAAACCTTCTTCTAGTTTTTGGGCAATTTGTTGCTCCATGAAAGCTTCGTTCCCCATCCAAATCAGACCATTGATAGGGATAGGACGCTTACCCTGAAAGAAAGCATTATTGAAAACTTGTTTTTGTCCTCCATTTTTCCAGTCCAAAAAGGCGGTTTCGACCGCAAAACGAATAGAAGGAAATTCAGCAGGAATAAGTTGAGAAATTTCTTTGAGGTGATACTGTTCAGCTTGTTCGATGTTGAGCGCGGAAATATTGTCCACAATGATTGACAACTGCTCGGCAAAATCGGGGCGATAGTCAATGCTCAATCCTTTGAGTGGAGCAGCTTCACCAATGCCTATTTTATCAGGCTGGGTGGTGTCCCATAAACATATGTAGTATACGTCGTGCGCTTGCAAGGTGCCTCGTGAGGTACCTGCCTCAAATTTAAACTGCAGGGTATGTTTCTGAAATTTTAGTCGTAGCATATAGCTATGTGGTTTTTGTAGTTGCAAAGTAATAGTTAACGTACTTTTAGGTAATGTTTCTGAGTAAAAGCCCTCAAAATTAACAATTTTTTTTTAAAGCTTGATTGTTCCACAAATTTGATAAAGCCTGAATTCTACTTTACTTTATGCAAAAAGACGTCCTGATGCATCCATTACTTACCCACATTACCGAACAAATTAACATTACTGAAACTGAATTTGCTCAGTCGTTGGCTTACTTTGAGCAAGTTCATTTCAAGAAAAAAGCTTTGGTGATTAGAGCCGATGAATTGGTAGCACGACAGTTTTTTGTTATGAAAGGTTGTTTGCGCTCTTACTTGTTAGACGATCAGAACCGAGAACATACGGTACAGTTTGCCATCGAGAATTGGTGGGTCAGCGATTTTACCGCTTATTTTACCAGTGCCAAATCTATTTTGTATGTGGAATGTTTGGAGAATTGTGAGCTGCTTTCGATCCATAAGAACACGCTGGAACAACTCTATCGGGAAGTGCCCACTCTGGAAAAGTTTTTTCGTAGAAAGCTCGAAAATGCCTTTGTGAGTTTTCAGAAACGAATTATTTCTAACTTATACAAAACCGCTGAGG
>CALDJV010000489.1 GCA_937899305.1 uncultured Cytophagaceae bacterium | reverse complement strand
CCAACGGCTAAAAAGCAACGAAGTGTAGCGAAGAGGGATAAAACTAAATCGGACAATTATTGCGAATGCGTTATTTAATTCATCAAGCATATGCAAGAAAAAATGCAACCAAGCAACGACGCCTCTCGGGCAATGCAAACTCCAGCGGGGTCGTCTCAATCCAAACCAGTAACTCCAGCATCGGGGGCGAAGGCTACCCGCGAAGGGGCCTTGCCACCCAAAGCCACTCGAGAGGGCAAACTAGGGCCCATCCAGGCCAAACAACGCCGGATGCCAAGCAAGCAACGCCCAGTACAACGAAAACACCAACAAAAGCCCCGTAATCTCCAAAAACCCTCTCCCGAGGAGCTGTTTATGCGGTTTACCGACAGTTTTCGGGCTACCTTTATGAAAGACTTGCTGGAGCACTTTGAGCAAAACCCCATGACCACGGTAGACGAAGCCAATCGAGACATTCTAAAAGCATATATTTTTAACAATTGCGATGCCTATGGGCTGCTACGCGATGCGGGCAAACCAATAGGCGACGCGGGCGAACGGGCTGAACCCCACCGCTACCAGTTGCGGATGACCAAGTTTCACACTGGGGAGGAGTTTGTCAATGGAAACGAGGCCACCCGTTTGCTTACCAAACCCCACACAGTAGTGCCCAAAGGCGAACGCATGGGTCATATTACGGGCACGGTGGGCAACCTGCACAAGTTTGGCGATGTGTTGTACATTGCCACCCAAAGCGGGCGGCGCTTTGGGCTTGCCATTGAAGCCGAGGTAGTATATCAACTGTAAAACCAACGATTAAAGAAATCATCCTTATGAAAACAATCCTGTTATTGCTGGGTCTGGCTTTGCTGGCCCAGCGGGCTCCGGCCCAATACCACCTGGCCCAAGACGCCACCCAATTAGACCTCGAAGCCGTGCTACAGCACTGCCTCGATTTGCCCATATTGGAAAAACACCTCCAAAAAAACCGGAAAATCATGTATATGAATTATCCTGCGGTAGTAAAGCACAATCACTTTGCTACTTGGTCGTTGTTGCTGACCCACCACCAGCAATCGGTCACCTTTGCTAAAAAGTACCCCAAGGGCTATGATTATTATTACTGGAACTGTGAGTTTGACTATATCAAGGTAGGCCCCAAACGGGCCCGAGTCAAGTTCAAGTACATGCCTGACTTCGATGTCCGGTCTATGAAAATAAAAGGATCCGCAGGTTTTTCATACCAGAAAACCTACTTTGGGGTGGACATTCGTTTGCGTAAACAAGCGGGCCAATGGCAGGTATGGAGGTACACCATTGAAGATTTACGCTTTTTTGGGGTAGGACAAGAAGATTTATGGGTTAAGAAAAACTATATCCCGCTGACTAAGAAAGAGAAGAAGTGGAGGAGGAGGAGAAAATGAATGGTTAGATGGCTAAATGGTCATATGGCTAAGTAGTGGTATCACCTATCCACTAACACACGGGGGGCGGTGAGTTTACCAACGAAATCAACCAAAAAACACTTAAATGAAAACAATCCTGTTATTGCTGGGCCTGGCTTTGCTGGCCCAGCGGGCTCCGGCCCAATACCACCTGGCCCAAGACGCCACCCAATTAGACCTCGAGGCGGTGCTACAGCATTGCTTCGATTTGCCCGTAATTGCCGACCATATCCAAAAAAACCGGAAAATAATGTATACCAACAACAAGGCCGTGGTAAAGCACAATCACTTTGCTACCTGGTCGCTGTTGCTCACTCACAACCAGAAACCCGTCACCTTTGCCAAAAAGTACCCCCGAGGTTATGACTACTATCATTGGAACTACGAGTTTGACTATATCAAGGTGGACTCCAAACGGGCTCGAGTCAAATTCAAGTACGTCCCTGACTTTGATACCAGGTCCATAAAAAAGCGTTTAAAAACAAATTTAGTTAATCATATGGACTGGCGTACCCACTTTGGGGTAGACATCCGTTTGCGTAAGCAGGCGGGCCGATGGCAGGTATGGAAGTATACCATTGAAGGTTTACGCTTTTTTTGCGTAGAGGAAAAGTGTGAATGGGTCAAAAAAAACTATATCCCCTTGACCAAGCAAGAAAAGAAGTGGAAGAGAAGGAAGTAGCTTTTTAGCCCACGGTCCACCGGCGATAGTCCACTGTTTCTCCGCTAACGCGTGGGTTCCCTGTGTGTGTCGATGAGTTTGGCTGGATCACAAGCGAGGTCACTTGCGTCGACATAGGTTATCGAATATGTACGGTAATATCTGTGATCTATGACCTATCTACTTCCAATGTCATTATTTTCGTGGTTTCAAAACGACTACGTGCCCTGTCCTTCCGAACCTTGGTGAGGATGAACTTGGAGTTCACGAAACTTCGTTGATTCCTACTTCATCCTCATATAAATTCGGAAAGACAGGGGGAGGTATCGGGTGGGAAGGTGACAACTAACATAGCCAAGTGGTTTTAGTTACGATTGAGGCGTTTTGAGGAGTATAGGAGATACCAAAGTGAGCGTAGCCAAACGTCAATCATTCAAACTATTAAGGAAACAGCATTGGTCGATGGTCTACCGTTTCCTCCGCGTTCGGTGGTCTTGCTTAGAGGGGGTCACCGAAAATCAACCCTAAAAAACTATGCTAACGCAGGCGCCCCCGCGTGTGTTGATGGGTTTTGCTGGATCACAAGCGAGGACGCTTGAGCGAGCATGGCGGATCAAAAACGTAAAATAAGGAGAGGAAACCACTAAGAAACTATAGCCCAAAAAAGCCAACTGCATTACCTTGACAGTCAGTTGTTTAGGTGTAGTTTTCGCCAACTCTTTTTGACCAGTTTTTCAAGTATACTTTAGGTAAACATGCCCCAATTGCTATTGCTTTGTATTTTCCGAAAGTGTAGTTTTGAGATAAGTAAACGTATTTGCTCATGATCGCATGTGTTTCAGAGCAATATTTACTTCGAGTGTCTTTTACCACAAACATTATCAAACAAACCCAATGATGAAATCCAGTAATGTAATTCAAAGGTGCCTTTGTAAGGTACAGCCCAAAAAGCTTCGGTTGCTATTACCCACAAAAAAAGCCCATGCTCTACTAAACACAGGCCACAGGTTTTGAGAGGCAATTGTTTTTAAGTGTAATACTTTTACCGCCAATTTGTTGCAATTTTTACCCTCCGCTGCTTTGCGTATTACTGCCTGTAGATGGAGGAGGATTGTCATTTCCCCCATTACAACAACCGCCTTTTACTTTAGGTAATTGTAATGGAGACAACGCTACTTTGGCGAAGTTTTTAGCAATGGTTTTAGATCTATATTTCATCAGAATAAAAGATTAAATGAATAAATAAATTATGAAAAAAATTATCCTTTGGAGCCTATGTACCTTATTTTGTTTGGCAGCCCAGGCTCAACAAAACTACGAAAAAGCCTACAAAAAAGCGCGGGCCTTTACCAATACCCACCAGGATTCGGCCATGGTATGGGCCGAAAAATGCCTCGCTTTGGCCAAAACCAATGCCCAAAAATACAAAGCCTATTACTTACAGGGCTTCAATGCGAAGAAATTGTGCCTGTATGGTACGGCAAAACGCGATTATGAGCAAGCGCTAAAATTTGCCCCTGATTCAGTGGCTTATTTTAGAGTCAACAACAATTTAGCCGATACTTATTTTCAAACGGGTGCCTATAAAATGGCCGTGAAGCTCAACCAACAAAGCATCGAATTCAATAAAAAAAACCAAAATTGGTTAAATCTGAGTTATGACTATAATTTGAATAGTGATATTCTAAGAAAAAATAAAGACTCAAGTGCCTTGGCAATGATGCACAAAGTAATAACGTTAAGAAAGCGGCACGCCCCAAAGCAGCTAGGCTATGCCTATGAACGCATGGCCAATGTTTTGGCTACTTTTGAACGGCACGATTCTGCGATAGTTTATCAACGTTTGGCACTAAAGCATCATCCAATTAAATCTCCTGAAAACCAGGCATCATTGCATACCCAGTTAGCTAGATATTTGATTATGGGCAACCAACCTCATGAAGCCCATCGTTATTTAGAGCAAGCCCGTACTTTGAAAATGCCTTCTATGATGAAGCTTTTTTGGTGCCACACTTTTGGGTTGTATCTGGCCAAAACGGGACGAATGGCCGAAGCGCGACAAACTTTTGACCATTGCAACGATTTATTGCAACGCCTTACCAATGATGCGCCTGATTGGGTGACCCAACGTACCATCAATGAATATGCTCAAGAGATGTATGATGATGTATTGGCGCTAGAGCATTTAAAAATAGGAGAACGTCAACTATACGAAACCCGTCTAAGAGTGGTAAAAGCCAATTACGAACGAGCCAATACTGAACTACATCTCAAAGACACGCTTTACCAACAAAAAATGGCTTATCAGGCCTCTAAAGCTGCTCCTCGTTTTCCTTGGGAGTGGTTTGCAGTAGCATTGTTGGGGCTCGGTTTGGGCATTGGCTGGTATTGGAAACGCAAGGTGCATTCGATGAAAGCCGACTTGGCAAACGCCCAATCTACCCCACCACAACTACAAAAAGCCCAGGCCTTGTTGGCCGAGGATGAATTTATCCGATTCATTGAGGAAAAAATTAGAGAAAGCCTGCCTGCCGAAATCGAGTCTATGGTGAGGTACTACTATCAGGGGGTAAGCATGAAAAAAATTGCCCAACAAATGAATACCTCCTTCGACAAGGTGCGCTATCGTTTTAGAAACCTGGCCCAAAAACTCAAATCCAAAAGCTTAAAGGCGTTCATAGAGGCTTACCAAGCCCACCAAAACCGCGATGAGGTGGGGTAAATCAAAAAAAATAGATTTTTTTTTAGCAGTGTTTTGCCCACTTTTTTCACCAATCCTTTCCCTCTGACAAACAGTGACTTAGCCCAATTTCATACCAATAAATTTCGCCAACCAAAAGCCAATACTTCGCCCATACGCCACCCAAAACGCCTCTTGCGTGGTATAGGTGGGGCTACTACATTTGCCACCGTGTAATACATGCCAGAATACCGAGGGAGCCTGCTCCCAGTAGGCCCCTCTTTTAGTAACGCTTTCAAAATAAGTGTCGAGGTTTTAGTGAAATTACTCAAAGCTAAACAAGGCGCTTTTTGCGCTCGTAGCAGGGCTACGGGCAATAAAGGCAACGAAGTATAGTGAAGAGGGATAAAACTAAATCGGACAGTTATTGCGAACGCGTTACTTAGGGAAAAACAATAAAGGATATCAGTTTTTCTTATGGAGGATGCATACCATCATCCTTCGCATTGGTTAAAGGGCTGCTATTTGGTGGCCCCATTAACTTTGGAACGATAAGATATTGATTGAGAGGTAAATAAATGGTGAGAGTTTGAATTTTCTTTTTGGTTTAGTAGTTAAGGTAGATCAATCAGGCGATGATGCCATTAGGGAGCTGTTGGGATGGCAGCTCTCCTAATGTTTACAACGAATGGATATTTCATGTTAAAAAGAATCAAAGACCAAAGTGTAATATATGCCTTGCGAACCCGCAGTGAACCTATTTAGTATCCCAAAGGGTTGCGCAATCCCCAAAGGAAGTGAGGTTTCCTTGCTTCCTTTGTTTTAATAAACTTGAAGAAAGACAATGCATAAAAACGGTAAAAATAAAGTTTCGTTTTGTTTAGACGATAGTCCACAGTCGATGGTCCATAGTCCAATGCTGTTTCCTTAAGATCCCTGCTTTCTTTGATTTATCTGGCTTCAATTTACTTGGGTTTTGGTAGATGTACCTTGTTTCCCTGGGTATCATAATTGATTTTACCGATAAACCGCCCATCAGGCGCATATTGATACTCGATGGTAGACACCCCCTGAAGGTTGGCCGATTTTCTTCCTTGATAATCATAGTAAGTAATGCTTTTGCGGTTCATGTCAGGGTAATATGTGATGACTCCATAGGCCCGGGTTTTGAGTGGGCGCCCAAGTGCATCCAAAAAGTAAATCCGGGCTGGCTTGCCGTATCGGTTAAACTCCCGAAAATTGATTCTGGCGTAGTCAGAATGAGCACGAACAAATAACTTGCCCTCAGCATCGCGAAAGTCTTCGTCTACAAAGTTGCCATTTTCATCAAATAAAAAATTGACCACTGCATAGCCCTTGGTCTCATTGATGAGTTGCCCTTGTGGGTTACGGTTTTGGCGATAAAGGGCTAGCCCATCCTCGGTAAAAGCAAAATGAGGCTGTTTGAAACCGTTGCCATCCGGAATGGTATCGCCTTTGAGGTTGAGCTGTATTTCTATGATGGCTCTATTTTGTCGATCCCGAATCATTTGGCGTTCGGCCACTCCCCCTACCTCAATGGGCTGTTTGCGTTGGTTGAAAAATTGTTTTTTGTTCCAAAACCCTTTTTGATCCAGGCTAAATACCGTACGATACACCCCCTGACGATTGGTCACGGGTTTTCCTTGAGTGTCTTGGTAGGTTTCTACAAAACTATCTTTGAAGTAGATTCTGGTCAGCTGGTGGGCTCCAAAATTTCCGTATACACTGGGCTTTCCCTGATAATAATATTGTACACTTTGGCATTGGTTTTTGGAGTTAAACTTTACATAATAACAATTGATGGATTGGGCCTCTTGAGCCGAAATGGAGATGCTGGGTTTTACCCGACGATCGGTATGGTCTATGTCCCACTTTAGATAATAACCTGATTTGTTTTGAGCATAAAGGTGACTGCAACCCAATAGAAGCGTCACCCACAAGAGTACTGTGCGATACATATAATACTTGTTATTTGGTAATGGTGTATGAAGTCTTGCTGACAATTTTCCAGCCTTCCTTGAACTTGAGTAAGGTAAAATAATCGGTAAAAATACGGGTTTTGGTGTAAATCCTGATTTTAGCCGCAGCAGCATTTCCGGTAATGTCAATAGAGAGTATCTTAGACTCCCGTTTATTTTTTTTGCCTGCTTTGAAAAACCCATAATAGGTAGGCATGTCTATTTCCCGGTATTGGCCATTGCTGATAAACTTGAGGTAAGCATTGGGGTGCATGGCTTTTTTAAACTCCGAGATGTCGCTGTTGGCGCCTCCATTGAAATAACGCTGAATGGTGGCCTCGATGGCTTGTTTTTCCTGGGGATCTTGGGCATCCAGAGCCAGAGCCTTTTCCTGAGCAAAAGCAACCGATTGGATCAGGAAAAGACCAAAAAATAGTAAAAATAAACGATCAAGCATTTTTGTATTCATAATAATGATGTGTTTAAAACTCTCTGTTGTTTTATTGTTACATTGTTCCGCTTCGCTCATTGTTCTATGGTTAAATGGTTGCGCGAAGCGACGTATTATTTTTCATTTTACGTTTTACACTTTTCATTACAATTAGTCGATTGTCGACTAAAAAAAATCCTAACTAAAAAAAACGTTTACCTCGTCTGCATTCCTTTCATGATCTTGATCAACCTTTTCATATCGGCCATGGTAGCCATACTGATGCGGCTCCATTCGCTGCTGTCTTTTCCAATGGCCTTGATTTTTTGCTTGGCCAATTGGCTATGAAAATTTTTGAAAGCCTTGCCCGTTTGTACATACACAAAGTTGGTTTCGCTGGGAACAAAAGAAAGGTTGAGGTTTTGTAGCTCTCGACAAAAGTATTGTTTTACTTTTTGGTTTTTTTGGATAGAAGACCGGACAAATTGTTCGTCTTCGAGGGTAGCCAGGGCGGCTCCCAGACCTAAAGTATTGATCAATTGCCCAAACTGACCATTGAGTTGATCGAGTTTTTGGGCAATGTCTTTCCGAGCCAGCGCATAGCCAATGCGCATGCCAGCCAGCCCATACATTTTAGAAAAAGTCCGGGTAATCAATACATTTTCTTGTTGCCTGACCAATTCTACCATTGTTTTGGTTTTGGCAGGATTGGCGTACTCTATGTAAGCCTCGTCTACCAAAACGGTGGCTTTTTTGCCTACTTCCTGGCAAAATCGCTTGAGTCGTTCTGCTTCTATCACCGTTCCCGTGGGGTTGTTGGGGTTGCAAATAAATACCAAACTGGTGTTGGCATCCATTGCATTACGCATGGCCGATAAATCCATTCGATAGTTTTTGTCGAGTGGGATGTATTTTACGTTGGCCCCCATTTGATGGTCGGCGTATCGCCCCACCACATTAAAAGTAGGCTTGGGAGTAATGATGGTTTCTTTGTTTTTACCATACATAATGGCAATGAGGGTGAGCACTTGGTAAGAGCCATGACCCAATACTACATTTTCGGCTTTGAGGCCCTCTCGTCTGGCAATGGCTTCTTTGAGCGCTTGGGGATTGACCGGATGATAATTGGCGTAACGGTTGGCTCGATGGAGCAACTGGCGCATGGCAGACTTTACTTTTGGAGAAGGGCTGTAAGGATTTTCATTGGAAAACAACCGCAAGAGTTCTTGTTCGGTAAATGGTTCGTCCTGCAAATGTTGGTCATAGGCAAAGGCGCCTGTATTGGCGGCCATCACCAGGCCCACCGACGAAAGTGCGGTATTTCTTAACCAGTTTCTACGATTGATGAGGGAAGAATTTTTCATGATCCTTTGTTTTGGTTAAATAAAAAGATTGCCCAAAACAAGCCCCTAGGTGTTCTAAAACCTATCTGATTCATACATCAGGTAGTCCGAATCAGACATCAGGGACGTTTTCAGAGGATGAATATTCGCTTCGCTTATTGTTAAATTGTTTTATTGTTTCGCTACGCTGATTGTTCTATTGTTAAATGGCTGCGCGAGGCGTTATAGTAATTGTTGATGATTGATTGTTAGTTCCTTAGGCTTCACTCAGGACTAAAGATTCCGCTTTGCGCTACCGTGGACTATGGACCGTCGACTGTGGACTAAAAAAACTATGGACTAAATTAAAACTACCAACTACGATCTACCAACTCCCAACTAAAGAAAACTGTGGACTAAAGAAAACTACGATCTACCAACTCCTAACTAAAAAAACTAAGTCACATCTTTTTCCAATTTCAATTTACGGTAAGCCGAAGGGGTAGTGCCCGTATTTTTTTTGAATGCGGTGTTGAATGCAGACAAAGAATGGAAGCCACTTTCATACGCAATACTGGCAATGGTTTGTTGGCGATGGCTCGCACTATGCAACAAAGTTTGGGCTTGACGAATGCGATAAGCATTGATAAAGTCGGAGAAGTTTTGCTGGCGCTGTTCGTTGATAACCTGAGACAAAACCCGGGGAGCAATGTGGAGCATTTGGGCGGTTTTGGTGAGGGTGAGGTTGGCATCCAGGTAAGGTTGTTGGTTTTCAAACAATTGAAGCACATTTTGCAACAATTGGCTAGATTGAGAGGGCTGTATTTTTGAGCTTTGGTATTTTTTTGCCTCTGGAGCAGCTACAAAAATGCTGTTGCGCTTGAGCGCCAAGTAAATCATTGCGTAGACTACAAAAGAATACAAAATGGCCCCGGTCATATACAGCGGTATGATGCGGACAAAATGAAGGGTGTAGGCCAGCCACACCAAAAATATACCCGCAATGAGGTTTCGCATCCACACGACATCGTAGCGATGCTCGATCTTGGGTCGGGAACGGTACCAAATTACCGTGGACAATACCAAATAGGTGAAAAACTGCATCAAAATGAAATGGTAAGGTTCAAAGGCCGTTTTGTTGGAAACATAAGGAGCTGCTACTACATAAATAAAAAAGGGGAGAAAGTGCAACAGGTAGGTTTTTCGAAACTGGAAGGTTTTATAAGCAGCAAAAGCCTTGATGTGTAAATACAAGGCAGGACCAATGGCAGTCATGGCACCCAATCCGATATTTTTGATGGGAACGGCCAAGTCTTTAGTAAACACAAAGAGGATAGACTTGCCAATACGAATGGCCAGGGCAAATATAAGCACCGATAATAGTAGGTTTGGGACTCTTTTTTCTCCTTTAATCGTCAATAGATATATCCCAAAAAAGAGGCTTTCCAGTACTCCCAGACTACTCAATACCAGTAAAAGTTCTCGGTGTTGTTCCATGCTGTAAAAATAATGACCTTGTTTGGCAAACAAAAAAGCTTCGCAAAATACTTAAAGCTTCGTAGGGTAACTCATTTACTTTTTACTTATTTAGTAGTAAGTTTGTAAGTATTAGTGTTTTATGCTTCCGCTTCGCTTATGGTTAAATGGCTACGCGAAGCGTCCATTTTTCATTCTTGTCCTGACGAAGGAAGGATCTCTTTTTCACTTTTCATTCAATTAGTGGACTATGGACTAAAAAAAACTCCTAACTACATACGATCTATCAACTAAAAAAATAAATTAAGTCTTTACTAGAGCAATATGGCTGCTTATGAATCTGGAAAAAAATTTTAAAGAAACGGCTGAAAAAAAAGCCTTTGATATAAAACATCGCAATACCATCAACTTCAATATGGGCCGTTACCATACCTCGGTTGACAAAGGGATGCAGCAGTACGACGACCACGACCTTGCCCGTAGTCGTGCGGCTTATATCAAAACGCAAACTATTGAGAATTTAGATAAGCATTTGCTCGAATTTGAAGAAAAATTTACTAAAAAAGGCGGGAAAATTATTTGGGCCGAAGACCAAGCCCAAGCCTTGAGGGCCATAGATAAGATTTTCAAGGCAAACAAGGCCAAAATGGTAGTCAAGTCTAAATCTATGACTACTGAAGAAATCCACTTGAACGAATACTTAGAAGAAAAAAAGGTAGAAGTGGTAGAAACTGATTTGGGAGAGTATATAGTACAATTGGCCGGACAAAAACCTTATCATATTGTAACCCCTGCCATGCATCTTTCTCGTCAAGATGTATCTAAAATATTTCAGGAAAAACTAGACACGCCGCCCACCGACGATGCCACTGAGCTGACCTTGACCGCTCGAAAATTACTACGTGAAAAATATACCCAAGCCGAAATTGGAATTACTGGAGGAAACTTTTTGGTAGCCGACGTAGGAGGGGTAGCCATTACCGAAAACGAAGGAAACGCCCGGTTGTCAGTAGCTTTTCCCAAAGTGCATATCGCTATTGTAGGCATCGAGAAGGTGATTCCAAAAATGGAATACCTTGATTTATTCTGGTCTTTGCTTTCTACCAGTGGCACTGGGCAACGCCTCACCGTATACAACAGTATCATTTCAGGCCCCAAACAAGCCGACGAAACCGATGGCCCAGAAGAAATGTATGTGGTATTGTTAGACAATGGCCGTACAAAACTATTGGCCGATGCTGCCAAGCGCCAAGGACTCAATTGTATCCGCTGTGGTGCCTGCCTCAATGCTTGCCCCGTATACAAAAATATTGGAGGACATACCTATAATACCACCTACAGTGGCCCAATTGGATCCATCATTACCCCACACTATGCAGGAATGGAAAAGTTCAAACACTTGAGTTACGCCAGTTCGTTATGTGGAGCCTGCGCCACGGTATGCCCAGTAAGAATAGACATTCCCAAGCAGTTATTACTGAACCGTCATCAAAGCGTGAAGCAAAAGCTACCAAGTCGTGCGGAACGTATTGGGTTTAAGTTTTGGAAACGAGGAATGAAAAAACGTTGGATGATGGATATGGGAGGAGCCGGAATGAAAAATATGGTCTTCAAACGTTTTTTCAAAAAAACTTGGGGAAAGCGTCGCGAAGACATTGTAGTGGCTGAAAAGTCATTTGGACAACTCTGGAAAGCGCAACAGAAAGCCGCCGCCAAGGAGGCCAAGAAGTCAAAATGATCAATCATGATAGGTCCTATTTAATGTTAAGTAAATATGAATTATTGATTACTATGATATGAACATAAGGTAGAATCTAGGATAAGGTAGTATTTTTGCTCTCGAAAACTGATGAATTGAATACCTGATTATTTTGAAGGGAAAAATTAATGTTGATTAATTTAGGTTAATTGTTGCGCAAGGGAAAATACTATACATATCATGCTATCATATTTTAGTACAATCAGGGCCAAACTATTGGCATCATTCTTTTTCTTTTTGGTCATTATCCTTTTTATCTCCTTTGTAAATATTTGGTTTGACTGGAAAGAGCAAAAAATCAATGCCTTGCTTGATCGAGTTAATGCAATCAACGGTGATGTACAAAAATCCAATAAACTCGAAAAAGGCTTTTTTGACTACGAAATCATCAATCCCCAATTTTATATTTCCGGTAAGAGCCGTTACCTGAACGACCGCGACGAAGCCATCGAGCGGGCAAAACAAAACCTGGATTCGTTGAAAAAGAATCAACGATTGGGAGCAGGTGACAAAGTCGATAACATGATCAAAAAATTTGCGGCTTATGATGTTGTATTTGCCAAAATGGTAAAAGAATACAAAGACCGAGGTTTCAAAGATTATGGCTTGGTGGGTAAAATGCGTGAATACATCCATTACATTGAGCAGTACAAAGACCAACTAGATCTGGCTAAAGTATTGATGGTGAGGCGTCATGAAAAAGATTTCATTATCCGAAGAGATTTACGTTATACGAGTAAAATGGCCACTGCAATTAGCCATCTGCGTGAAGATGTAGCCCAAAGAATTAAAGCATCTCGCCTCAATGCAGAACTGCTCAAAACAATAGATTATTATTATGAAGCATTCAAAAAACTGGTTGCTTCGGATCAGCGAATTGGACTCAACGACAAAGAAGGGCTCAAAGTAGAACTATCCAAGGCATCGGGAGCGTTAGAAGAAGCCATTTTAGACTTTAATCGATATGTGCAGGCCAGAGCCAATGACCTCAAAAAACAAAACCAGATTTTACTTTCCACTGTGATGATTTTAGGGATTGGTTTGATGATTTTCCTGGCTTTCTTTTTAACGAGAATCCTCAGCCGACCCATCCACCGCCTTTCTACCTCTATCCAAATGGTGGTGGAAAATGATTTTTCTCGTGAGGTGGCTTTTGAGAAAGTATTTACCAACGATGAAATAGGGCGACTCTCCAAAGATTTTAACGTGATGCTCACCAAAATGCAGGACAGCCTGGACAAAGAAAAGAAGAGTTCACAAGAGATCAAACAGAAGCGAGACTTGCTATTGACGAGTATCAATTATGCCCGCAAGATTCAAAGTGCAATCCTCCCTACCGATGAGGAAATCAGGGCATTTTTCCCGGAGAACTTTGTGATATATTCCCCCATGCACGTAGTTTCAGGCGATTTTTATTGGATTGGCAAGCGTAAGAAGAAGGTGTTTTTGGCAGTAGTAGACTGTACCGGACACGGGGTGCCAGGGGGCTTTATGAGTATGATTGGTAACATTTTATTGAACGAAATCATCATTCAGCACAAAACTTTTGCCCCAGCTCAAGTACTGGAACAGCTAGACAAAGAAATTCACCATGCGTTGCGTCAGAACCAAAACCTGAACAATGACGGAATGGATGTAAGCCTCATTATGGTGGATAAAATTAGGAATGGATTGATAGAAGAGGATGATGCAGAAGGATCGGCTATGAATAGTTTGACCATATTGGAAGGACAAGACAGCGTAGAAGAAGAAGTTCAGTCTTTTAAAGTAACTTTTGCCGGAGCTAAAAATTCCCTTTTTTACTGCCAAGACAATGAACTCACCGAAATCAAAGGAACCCGTCGCTCTATTGGAGGTCGTCGTCCTTTGCATAAAGATAGTTTTGTGGACCATGAGTTGACTCTGGAAAAAGGCACCAACCTCTATTTTACTACTGATGGACTGCTGGACCAGCACAACCAGACCCGAAAGAAATTCTCCAAACGACGTTTCATGCAAATTGTTAAAGCCAACAAAGACCGGAGCATGCCCGAGCAGCAAGATGCTCTAAAAGCGGTGATGCTGGACTACATGGACCAAGAGCCCCAACGAGATGACATTACGGTGGTAGGAGTAAAGTTGTAGGCTTTTTTTTAGGTTTATCGAGAGATTGAAACCTTTGGATTTAGGGAGGCAAACAAAAACCCCAAGCCTCTCAGCCTGGGGTTTGTAGTATATTTAATTGCGTTATTTTCTAGAATTTGGCATTTCCTGGAGTACGAGGAAATGGAATTACATCGCGAATGTTGGCCATTCCGGTTACAAACAGAATAAAGCGCTCGAAACCCAGTCCAAATCCACTGTGAGGAGCTGAACCAAAACGACGAATGTCTAAGTACCAATCCAACTCATTGTGTGGGATTCCTACCTCGGTCATCCGTTGCATCAAGCGATCTAGATTATCTTCCCGTTGCGAACCTCCAATGATTTCGCCAATGCCGGGTACCAAAATATCCATCGCTCGTACCGTTTCGCGGCCTTCTTCCTCGCCTTCGTTTTGCTTCATATAAAAAGCCTTGATCTCCCGAGGATAATCGTATACAATCACAGGCTTTTTGAAGTGTTTCTCCACCAAATAGCGTTCATGCTCTGACTGCATATCGATGCCCCATTCTACCGGAAACTTGAACTTTTTCTTTTTATGAGGTTTAGAATTCAACAAAATGTTGATGGCCTCAGTATAAGAAATGCGCGCAAAGTCGTTGGCTACCACAAATTCCAGCTTCTCGATCAAGCCCATGTCACTGCGCTCGTTGGCTGGTTTGCCATTGTTTTCCTTGGTAAAACGCTCGTCCAAAAACTTCAAGTCATCTTTACAATGCTCTAGTACGTAACGAATGAGGTATTTCAAGAAATCCTCGGCCAGGTTGTGGTTGTCTTCTTGCTCGTAGAACGCCATCTCGGGTTCAACCATCCAAAACTCCGCCAAGTGGCGCGTCGTATTGGAGTTTTCGGCCCGGAAAGTAGGTCCAAAAGTATAGATCAAACCTAACCCCATCGCGCCTAGTTCGCCTTGTAACTGCCCCGATACTGATAAGTTAGTCGCTTGACCAAAGAAATCTTGTTTGAAATCAATTTCTCCTTGATTATCCAGTGGAGGATTGCCAATAGGCAACGTAGTTACCTGAAACATTTCTCCCGCACCTTCGGCATCCGAACCAGTAATGATAGGAGTATGCAAATAATAAAACCCCCGATCGTTGTAGTATTTGTGAATGGCATAAGCTGCCGCATGGCGAATGCGAAATATGGCACTAAAGGTGTTGGTACGCATACGCAAATGAGCCCGTTCGCGCAAAAATTCCATTGAATGTTTCTTAGGCTGAATGGGATACTTTTCCGAATCGGCTGGTCCTAGTATCGTTACCTCAGTGGCTTGTACTTCACTGCTTTGCCCGGCTCCTTGCGAAGCCACCAAATTACCATTTACTTGAAGACAAGCGCCTACACTGATTTGATTCAAAACATTTTCATTGGTATTTTCTTCATTTACAACTACTTGAATGTTTTGAATGGTAGAACCATCGTTGAGGTGTATAAAAAACACCCCTTTGCTGCCTCGTCGGTGACGCACCCAACCCCGTACGGTTACCTCTCGGTCGTACTCGGTAGAAGCCAGCAACTGCTTGATGCTGCCCTGCTTGGTACCTGTTAGGACTTGCTCCATGTGTTTAAAGGTTAAATTGGTTAATAAATTAGGCTATTTTACTGATTTACAAGTAAATGCCCATTGAGCCGACAAATGTAGTTATTTTTAGGTATAAGATTCAAGCTTTGGAGTAAAAGCTTCACAATGAGGCGATATTGTCGATGAATTATTCTGGATAAACAAAGTTGGAAAGATGACTTGTGTGGATGTAGATTTGTTTTTTTGCACTATGGTGTAATTTTTATACTTTTGTGTTATAACTAAAGTCAAACAAACGCTCATCCCAAACTGAATAAGCCGATATGGATTCAACAGAAAGAAAAAAACGTAAAAAAGAGCGGATACAAGGGCTTTTTATCGATGCAGCTGAAACGCGTTTTTTGGAAAGTGGATACGAACAGGTATCAGTAGAAGCAATAGCCGAAGACATTGGCTACACCAAACGAACATTTTATGTTTATTTTAAAGACAAGGAAGAGATATTTGCAGCAGTTACATTTCGTACGTTGAGCGCTCTTTTCCAGCAACTCTTGTTGGCGGCTTCGTCTAAAGAAACAGGTTTGGATAAATTGACCAGCATTGGGTATGCCTACTATAAGTACATGAAAGCATTTCCCTATCATTTTGGATTGAACCAAATGTTTGAATTGAAGAATTATGCCAATGATCAACTTTCTAAAATAGATAAGGAACGTGAGTTTACTTGTGCTTGTGTTCAAAAAGATAAAGAAATTACAGTGTTGGTCAAAGAGATCATTGCGCTGGGGAGAGAAGATGGTAGTATAGATTCTTCACAATCAGACGACGGTTTGTTGTTGTTTATGTTTGGAACAACCTTCGGGATGTTACAAGCCTTAAAGCATCAAGAAAAATACATAGGTACTGGAAAAGAGGCCCAAAAAGATGATTTTTTTAAAGACTTTATTCAATTAATCATTCAATCTGTTAGTAAATAAAAATGATGAACAACCATCAAGTGACCAACCAATCTCCGATTTTTCAAAATCAAAACTTGTTTAACGTAGATGTCCCTCTGCAACAATTGTTACAATCACCTGATTTGGCTTGGGGAATAGATCAAATTACCGAATATGGGTCAATTATGGGCGATGAAAGATGGATAAAAAAGGGATTTGATGCCAATAACTATTCGCCCAAATTTCAAAGTCATGATGTCAAAGGGTTCCGAACCGATACGGTGGAGTTTCACCCCGCTTATCATGAATTGATGGAACTGGCCATCAGACACCAAATTCATGCGTTGCCTTGGACCACACCCCAAAAAGGTGCCCATCGGGTTCGTATGGCGCTGTATTATTTGCACGCCCAAAATGAAGCGGGTACTGGATGCCCCCTCACCATGACCTTTTCTTGTGTACCAGCCTTACAACGCAACTTGCCTCAAGCCGAAGAATGGATTGCTAAAATCACCAGTACGCATTACGATGGTCGTAACGTACCGTATTCTCAAAAAAAAGGCTTGACCATTGGCATGGCGATGACCGAAAAACAAGGCGGCACCGATGTACGAGCCAATACAACCTTTGCAAAGCCTGTGGGCGCTCGAGGCAGTGGCGAATTGTACGAGCTTACTGGGCACAAGTGGTTTTGTTCGGCTCCTATGTGCGATGCTTTCTTGACTTTGGCCCAAACTGAAACAGGCCTGTCTTGTTTTCTATTCCCGAGATGGAGGCTCGATGGCACCAAAAATAATTTTCGGATCCAAAGACTAAAAAACAAATTGGGTAACCAATCCAATGCTTCCAGTGAGATTGAGTTTGATGGAGCCCAGGCTTGGCTATTGGGAGAAGAAGGGAGAGGAGTACCCACTATTATTGAGATGGTGGCCCTTACCCGCTACGATTGTATGATTGGTTCATCGGCTTTGATGCGACGAGGACTGACAGAGGTATTGCACCATATCCGATACCGCGAAGTCCTGGACAAACGCCTGGTTGATCAGCCTTTAATGCAAAATGTAGTAGCTGACTTGGCACTGGAGTCTACTGCGGCACTTACCCTTACCTATCGCACGGCACTTTGTCTGGAAAATCAAGCAGATGAAAAAGAGCAATTACTGTTGCGCTTGCTTACTCCCATTGGTAAATATTGGCTTACCAAACGTGCCATTACTTTTTTGGGTGAAGCTATGGAGTGCTTGGGGGGCAACGGTTATGTTGAGGATAGCATTTTACCTCGACTCTATCGAGAAGCACCCGTAAATGCAATTTGGGAAGGCAGTGGAAATGTACAATGCCTGGATGTATTGAGAGCCATCCAAAAATCTCCTAAGGTATTGGAGGTATTTATGAATGAATTAGAATTGGCTACTGCAAACAATCCGCATTATGATGTTTTTCTTGATCGTTTGAAACAGCAACTGCCTGGTTTGGCCGTCTTTAATGCTCGTAAGATAACCGAAATGCTGGCTTTAGGAATGCAAGCAGCTCAATTGATTTTGCATGGAGATTCTACTACTGCCAATGCCTTTTGCCAAGCCCGATTGCAAGGCAACAGCACATTGATGTTTGGGAGTTTAGAGGATAATGCACTGGCCAAGGCAGTATTGGAGACTTCATTTGTGGCGGTTTCTTAAACATTTTGCCTTCACAAAATGTACCGTAGTCTATTCAACGTTTAATCTCGATAAAGTATCAAATTGAGCAAGATTTGATACTTGTCGAGCATTATTCATTAACTTTGCAACATGAATACGGGACAAAAGGAAACAAGCCAGAGCAAAACAACTCAGGGAAAGGCAACTCGGACAAGTCATATTAAAGAAAGACCCATTACCGACTGGTTACCCATTACCAAGCAAGAGGTAGAAAAGCGGGAATGGGATGAATTAGACGTTATACTGGTATCAGGCGATGCTTACGTAGATCACCCCGCGTTTGGTCCAGCGGTGATTGGGCGTATTCTTGAGAGTGCAGGGTATCGGATAGCCATCATTCCCCAACCCAACTGGAGAGATGATTTGAGAGACTTCAAAAAATTTGGCAAGCCCAAACTGTTTTTTGGAGTTACTTCGGGTTGTATGGACTCGATGGTAAACCATTATACGGCCAACAAACGACGCCGTTCCAGCGATGCCTACACTCCTGGAGGCGAAGCAGGTTTTCGCCCTGATTATGCTGCTGCGGTATACACCAAAATATTGAAACAATTGTATCCTGATGTGCCAGTATTGATTGGAGGCATCGAGGCATCTTTGCGTCGGGTTACCCATTACGATTATTGGAAAAACAAGTTATTGCCTAGTGTATTAGAGATGAGCGGGGCCGATATGTTGGTGTATGGTATGGGGGAGCAGTCTTTGCGAGAGATTTTGAAGTTGGCCGAAAAAGGAGTACCATTTTCTTCGATGCGTACCATTCCTCAAACCGCCTTTATGGTGGCACCCCAAGAGAAAATGCCGCGCAACAAGCACTGGAAAGATGTCGAAATCAGTTCGCATGAACTATGCCTGAAAGACAAACTAAAGTATGCGGCCAACTTTAAGATTGTAGAGCAAGAATCTAACAAAGCCCAAGCGCGTCGTATTTTGCAAAAAACGGGCAACCGTACCTTGGTGATCAACCCACCTTACCCACCTATGGACGAAAAAACAATCGATCACTCATTTGATTTGCCTTATACCCGTTTGCCCCATCCCAAGTACAAGAAACGAGGAACGATTCCGGCCTATGAAATGATCAAGTTCTCAATCAATATGCACCGGGGTTGTTTTGGAGGATGCAGTTTTTGTACGATTTCGGCTCACCAAGGCAAGTTTATTGCGTCACGCTCTAAGGATTCTATCATGAAAGAGGTAGAAGAAGTGACCAAGATGCCCGATTTCAAAGGGTACATCAGTGACTTGGGAGGACCGTCGGCCAATATGTACAAAATGAAGGGCAAGGTACAAGAGATTTGCGATCGTTGCGTGGCTCCCAGTTGTATTCATCCCGTAGTGTGTCATAACTTAGATACCAGCCACAAACCTTTGACTGAGATCTATAAGGAGGCAGCCGCCCATCCGGAAGTCAAAAAAGCTTTTGTAAGTAGTGGAATTCGTTACGATTTGTTGGTACCCGGACACAACAAGGTGGGAGACGAGCAAGACATGGAGGAATACATGGACAACTTGGTGGAAAACCACGTGGCAGGTCGTTTGAAGGTAGCCCCAGAGCATACCTCTGACAATACGCTCAAGATCATGCGTAAGCCTTCTTTTAAGTTTTTTCACGACTTCAAGGAACGCTTTGACCGCTTGAACAAAAAACATGATAAAGACCAACCACTGATTCCTTACTTTATTTCTAGTCACCCAGGAAGCGAAACCGCCGATATGGCCAATTTGGCTTGCGAAACCAAAGACATGGGATTTCAGCTAGAGCAGGTACAAGGTTTTACGCCTACTCCAATGACCGTAGCCACGGTGATTTATTATGCGGGGGTACATCCTTACACCTTGCAACCTGTATATACTGCCAAAAGCGAAAAAGAGAAAAAGAACCAACACTTGTTTTTCTTTTGGTATAAATCTGAAAACCGACGTCGAATTACTGATAAATTGACCCAGTTGGGGCGTCCCGATATGATTAAAAAACTATTGGGTAAGTCAAAAGCCAAGCATCCTCAGGCAGACTCAAATCGTGGTGAACAGCAGGCTACGAAAAAACAAGGAAATAAAGGGGGGCAAGCCAGAAGCAAGAAGCGAAGATCGGGATTTGGGCGGCAGAATAAGAAGAAACGACGGTTCTAGAAAAAACTGATGAAATTAAAAAGAGGTGAACGATCAATTCACCTCTTTTTAATTGAATAGTATTTATAATAAGACCATTATCTAAAACTAAACTTGGCGTGAACCCACTCAAAGGGGTTTACTGCATTTGTGGTATAGTCATTGTCTCCGCCTTGAATCTTGCTTTGATCTTTAGCAGAAAGGCTCACTTGAGCAAATGCGTCTTGCCATTGCTTGGTAGATTTCAACGATTTTTTCATTTTACAAATGTTTGATACTAAAAATGTTTGTCTATTAAGTAAAACGGAGAAAATAAGTTTTCGATTTAAACAAATTGGTATTAAATAGTTTTATTGTTCCGCCTTCGGCTTATTTTTCAATTGTTGATGATTGATTATTGCGCGAAGCGATAATTAGTTTCTAGTTCCTTCGGCTTTGTTCAGGACTTCGGGTTGCGTAAAGCGACGTATCATTTTTCTTTTTACGTTTTTCTCTTTTCATTCAATTGGTGGACTAAAAAAAACTACCAACTACTGACTACCAACTAAAAAAACTATGGACTATGGACCGTCGACTAAAAAAAACTACCAACTACGATCTACCAACTCCTAACCAAAAAAACTGTGGACTAGATAAAACTACCAACTCCTGACTACGAACTACTAACTAAAAAAAACGCTTATGCAACTAAAATACTTACTAGGAAGCCTGTTGTTGATAGGTACAATGTTATCCGGTTGTCGGGCCTTGATCGTAGGGAAAATTGACAGTGCTCCTTACCAATTGGTTCATCAAGTAGCGCACAACTTCAAAGGAAAGGTCATCATTGTAGGTGCTGGGGCGGCGGGGCTTGCTGCGGCAGAATTGCTCCGAAAGCATGGGGTGGCGTTTCAGATTCTGGAGGCCAGTAACCGTTACGGGGGGCGCGTATACAAAAACGACACTTTTGCCGATTTTCCGATTGATTTGGGGGCAGAGTGGATTCACCAAAAAAAAGAAATTCTCAACCGCCTTGTTGCGGATGATAGTACCGATTGGACCGAGGCGACCATTCCATATCGTACGCTCAATGCTTATTGGTGGGATGGTACCGAATACGGAAAAGAATCACGACTGGGAGCCAAGGTAGCTTACTGGGCCAATCCAGAATTTAAATTCAAGCATACAACTTGGTATGATTATCTGGAAAAATACTTTGCGGCCCAGGTAAAAGATAGCATTGTGTACAATGCTTTGGTGACAAACATTGATTATACAGGAGCCAAAGTGGTGGTGACCACCCAAGGAGGCAAGCAATACCAAGCCAATAAAGTAATCGTAACGGCATCGATAGGCGTGTTGCAAAAGGGCCATATTCAATTCAACCCTCCAATGCCCTCCGAAAAAAACAAAGCCATTCAGTCAGTAGAGTTTCTGCCTGGGTTCAAATTGGCGATGAAATTTTCGGAAAAGTTTTACCCCGATATCATCAGTTGTAGTACTCCTAAAGGTGAAAAAGTGTATTATGACTTGGCTTTTCAAAAGGATGCTAAAGATAAAGTGCTAGGCTTGCTAGTGATGGGGCCGTCTACCAAGGAATATTACAAACTGAACTCAAAACAAGAGGTACTGAAAACAGTGCTCAAAGAGTTGGATAACATATTTGAAGGGAAGGCCTCCAAAGTTTTTACTGGAAAATACTTGCTACAAGATTGGGGACGACACGGATTGACTTGGGGTACCTGGACCAATAATGAAGCCTCGGAAACTACCTTGAAATGGCTCAACGAGCCCTTGAAACAGCAAGTGTATTTTGCTGGAGAAACGTACAATATTTACGAGCAACGTGCTACCGTACATGGAGCCATTGTATCGGGATATACGGCTGTTTATAACATATTGGAACAATATCCAGAGGAGTAGGGTTGCTTAATGTGTATATAGAGGTAGGAGTAGAGGCAAGCGTTTAATAGGTTTATTTGATGATACTCGATGATGCAATATTGGTGGATAACACTTGCTTGGGCAAGTTACTTTTTTTTACATAGTTTTTTGGCCAATCTCAGCGTCAAGAATTTTTTCTACAAGAGGTTTCCGGCCTTCAAAAGTACCTATCGTTTGTATTATAATGCCTTCGCTACGGTCACCTTGGCCTGGGTGACTTATTTCCATTTTCAACAAACACCTCATTTTGTTTTTGAGGCCAATTGGTGGGCTAAATCAGTGTCAAGTATGTTGATAATGAGTGGATTATGGATTTTACGTCTCGCATTTAAAAACTATGACCTGAGCGAGTTTGCAGGGGTTCAACAACAACAAATGGCTCAAGAAGTACACACCAAGCTCAACGTGCAAGGAATGAATCGCTACGTAAGACACCCGATTTATTTGGGAGCACTACTTATTTTTATTGGAATATTTATGTTTCAACCTACCTGGGCCAACCTCATTCTATTGGGTGTAGTGCTTTGCTACATCTTTGTTGGAGCTTATCTGGAAGAGCAAAAATTGATCAAGGCATATGGCCAGCTTTACAAAGATTACCAAAAAAAGGTAAAGATGCTGATCCCCAAGGTTTTATAATTTTTTTTGTACTTTAGTTATAAAAAATTTTACTTTTTTTCAACTTATAACTATAACGACCCGCCCTATTTCGCGTTATAACAGAAATTACTTATTAACTATTCAAAATAAACACTTACGATTTATGATACTTTATAAAAAACAGGTAGCTTTTTCTTTGGCATTGGCCTTTGTTGGATTGTTGCTTTTTCAATCTTCGGCTGAGGCTCAACAGATGAGAAATTGGGGGTGGAAAAGATACCGACTCAATTTTAAGTTACCTTCTACCTGGACCGTAAAAGACAATGGGGCAAGAGGGAAATTTAAAGCAAGTGGCAAAGCGGTGAGCATGCGTATCGTACCTTGGCGTGACGCTTCCCGTACGGCCAAAGACGTGGCTTTTGCTGCGTATCGTTCTTCTACTTCCATCAAAGGGAAAAGAATTGTAAGAAAGGAATATGTACCCGGCTCGCACGGTAGTCTCAAAGAATACATGATTGTGGCTGAAGGTTGGCAAAATCAAAATGGCCGCCGAAGAAAAGTAAGAATAGGGATCATTGGCATGATCAACCCAAATAGTTCAGTCAATCTGTATGCTCGCTTCTTTTGGTGGGCGGATGGTCAGTATGTCAAGACCAATAATCGTTTGACTTACCAAGTAGCCAAGAGTTTTTCGGCATATTAATCTAAACTATCAAAAAGAATTAAAGCCTTGTTCAAATCATTGGACAAGGCTTTTTTTGGATTTATTCGGCTAAAAATACTACGCCATGGGTATTGCCTTGTTGCATTTGTTGTGCAAAATCAGGGTTATTGGTACGCATGACTTGAGCAAACCTGCCCATGCCTTGAGCCCGAACCAATGCCAAATCTTGCTGACGAATGGTAGTGTTACCATCTACAATTTCTATCACACCATTGCCAAGTGTAAACTTGAGCTGATCTTCGGTTTGCTCAAATGCCTGGTTGGGCAATAGTTGTTGATAGCTTTGGATAGTAGTAGCATAATCATCCACAAATAAGACCATTTTTCCCGTACCTATTACTCCGTTGGCGTGTTGAAGCGCAGTAGTAGGACGAGTTATTTTAGGAGTATAATCGGTACGAAAAAACGGCAGAGCATCGTCCAAAGCAGTAGACATTTGCCAATTGACGGTTTGCCCGTCGGGGCGTAAACGACTGGCGTGATAGGGAGGAGTGAGTTGTACTCCTTGGTTACGCATTTGGATATAATCTCCGGCCGCCTGATCGACTAACAGGCAAAAATCGGTGATGCCTTCACGATCGGGTGGAGGTCCTCCCAAATCCAGCGTACGTCCATAAAATCGATGTGCCATTCCATATTTGGCGGTCTTTTCGTACTTTTTCAATAAACCAGTTTGATACATCTGTTTCAAAAGTTGGGTACGCACTCCAGTTTCCATTACCAAAAGTTCCAAGAAAGTGCCGTCTTGAAAATGAATAAGTGCATTACGAGAAATACCTCCTGCGTGAGACCCTCCTGGGCTTACCGTAAACCCTAGTTGGGTATAGTCTTCTACGGCCTCAGCGAGGTCTTTGACCAAAATAACGGAGTGGTCTAGTTTCAAATGAATTGCATTGCTTGTGGACATCCAGTTGAGTTGTTTAAATGATAAAAAAATGAGTGAGGATAGTGGTTAATTTATCGAGGTATATTGATGTGTTGTCCGAAGAATAAGGCATTGATAAACAGGCGGTTGGTGCCATACCAAGTACCTCTAAAGTTGGGGTTATCAGCAAACATTACTACTCGACCGTCGCCAGCCGGACTTACAATCAAGGATGCTGAAGGTTTCAGAAACTGTTCCAGATTTTTTTTGGTAATAAAGCCATCAATATGAGGCTCATCAGTGTATTTGGCGACCGTAGAAAACTGATTTTTACTGGGTGCCAGCCATACCTCACTGTTGCGGTACACGGGTAGGGTACGACGATGATAGCCAAAGCCCAAGGGATGGGTAATGTCCAAATCTACTTCAAAAATGGCCCCACCTATTTCATCTCGACCTAGTATTTCAGGAGCATCTACATAAGGCATCCGTTTTACTGAGGGCTTTTTTTGAGGTTTTTTGCGGGCATTTTTTGGCGCTTTTTCAGGTCGAATGAGTGATTCCTCAACCAATTTTTGCTGAATGACCCACTGTGAGGCATAACGACTAGTAATCAGGGTATTGCCTCGTGCTACCCATTGCTGAATTTTGTTGCGTTGGGTTTGGTTCAACTGGTGATAACTACCCGAGACCATCACCATTGTATTATAACGGTTCAAATCCACTCGGTTAAAAATTCTCAAGGGAGCCTTGGTGATGGGCATATGTACCCGATTATCGAGCAAGTGCCATACTTCACCTGCCTCGTAGGCCGATACCCCATCACCGACCCACATCAAGACACGAGGCTTTTCCAGGGTTCTAAAATAGCGACTACCCAGATCGATTCCCTGAATGCTAAAACCAGAACCAACCGCATAGGCTTGTACTTTAAATTTTTGGCTGGCCTCTTTCAGAATCTTGTATATTTCATTGGCAGAGAGGCGTTGCAAACTTACTGGGATCAACAGACTACCATAGCCAAATTGTTGCTTTTGCCCATTTACTTGAGCCGTAAAAGGCTTGAAGGCTGCCTTGAGAATGACTCCTTTGTTTTGTAAATGATACAATACTGCAGGGGCCAAATAATCATCCCAAGAAATGAGGTAAGCATATTTGGAGCGCTGTATGGGTGTAATGGCTACTTGGTTGGTGGTCATCAATACTCGTTTCCCTTTTTTGGGAGTAGTTTTCAATTCGGCATAGGGCAGGTTATAAAAATTGATCAACGACCAAGCTGAAGCATCATAATAAACACTGTCGCGGTATTCCCGATAGGTTTCAAATACCGACTGGACCATCCTGTATTGAGGTTGTTGGGTAGGGACCACATAGGCTTTACCTGCTTTGAAGTTTTGGGCATTGCGGTTTATATCTTGGTCGAGCGGATACACCTCTATTTGGTGCCGAATGAGTTTATCAACAAAAGCTCGAGTACGGTTTTCGTCGTGTTCATCGCCAAAAACGTAGGCTTTTACGCTACTACGAGCCGATTTGCTCAGGGCAGTTTCAAAAAAATCCTGTAAGTAGCGATGCAACAATACACGGTTGGCTACTGCTGCTTTGATCGTGGCCAAGCTAGAGATGTACTGGTTACGAATGGTAAAAGCAAAAGTGATTTCGCCAGTAGTGGTTTCCTGCAAATGACCTCGCGAACTGGCTTGCTCAAACAACAAAGCCAACCCACCCTGCAAGTCAGGGTACGAAGAGCCATAGCCTGGGTAGGTGCCATCAAATACTTCCTTGGTAAAGTAAAACGATCCAATACTATCTAAATCATTGGCAAATTGTTTGGCAAAAAGATCGTTGAGCTCAGTATAGTTACGCTTGGGCATAATAGGATCCTTAGATCCATTGGGCTTCATA
>CALDJV010000488.1 GCA_937899305.1 uncultured Cytophagaceae bacterium | reverse complement strand
TTAGTGGGCTTTTAGAAGCAAATAAGATACTGCCAATACACTGTATAAAAACAACTAAAAATAGAACTTTTGTAGTTCCAAAATCAATCATTGGTAGGACAGTCAGGGAAAAGGTTAACTTTACTCTTGATTTTTTTTCAAGAAAGGGGAATATGGAAGGCCGTCAACAATTAGAAATTTGCACAAGTAAGCATAAAAGCACAAATATTTTTATTAAACAACAATTGCACTTTTTAATCATTGAATCTTTCACAAGGTCATAAAGAAAGCTCCTGAATGAAGATTCAGGAGCTTGTCAAATATCATTTTTTTTAGAGTACTCTTCGCTACGCGCGTTTCAGTTGGGTTTGGCCTAGCTTTGCTTCTATTTTTTGACGAAGTGTTCCCAGCAGGTGGGTTCTAATAGACTTGTGACTTGCAAGGGTTGATCGGTTTTTCCAAAGATCAAGGAATACCGCGACCAAGCATTCATCTACCAAGCTAACATCGCTGGTGAAACGATGACCATATTGAATTAGAATGGGTACATTGGCCTGAAATATTTTTTTAACCGCAGCTTTGTCGTTTTGAGCAAGTTTTTTCAGCAACAATTCTTCGTTTTTCATCTTTAGTAGAGGGTTGTCGTAATGTTGTTATTAAGTATGTTATGGGTTTATGCAAACAAGTGATATTGCATAGTTCGTAAAAAGAGAGGATGCTGGTTGAATTAAAGTGTTAACAAAATGTTAGCCTCGCTATATTAACCCCAAAAAATACCATAAAAACCCACTAAAGCACAAAAAAATCAACCTCCAGGTGTTGCCTGGAGGTTGAGAACAAAATTCACTTTGCTTGAAAATTTTTGCTTGGTTATTTAATTCTTCAAAAAAGTCTTGTGCAAGATATTTTTACCTTGTTGTATTCTGAGGTAGTATTTACCAATGGGCAAGTTCAGCACATTGATGTTGAACTGGTCTCCTTGTTTTTTCAGGAATCCTTGATAAATTGCTTGGCCTCTTTCATTGTAAATTACCGCCTGTACTTGGTTGATGTTTTCTTCGTTTAACTTTACTTTCAAAGTACGAGCACTTGGGTTAGGGTACATTTGTAAACTTGCATCCAAACCACTTTGATTGCCTATAACCAACACTGGCACGCTTACAATATCTCCCTTAGCACCATTGGCACCAACTGGAGTAGCACTCAACCGATGTTCTCCGGGAGTGTTCCAGCGAACAACCACTTTGTTGCCAGATTGCTTTATAATTTTACCACCGTCTAGTGTCCACTGAACATTAAAACTTTCGGGAGCATCAAGGGTGTAAGTTTGGGTGTTTTCCTCTTTGTTCTCTATGTCAACCACTGATGATCCGGCAATATCGAAGCCTGCTGGACGTAAACGAGTATTATACAAATATTGGCTTACTCGTGGAACAATATCTCCATGTAAATTGGATCGATTGCTACCATTTACGTGTACATCGTGGCCGCGATTTCCATAAGAAAAGAACTGCTTGGGTGCATTTACACTGCTTGCCCGGCCATTGATACGATTACTTCCATATACAGTAGGCAGGTCAAATCCTGCTACTAAGAAGGAAATACTGCCAAATGGCTGGCCACTGTTGTAAGGAACCACATTGTCGTTGCTACTGTGAAACATAATATTAGGTACATCATTGCGTCCTTCGATGTGCTCTAAAAACCCTACTGCACCAGCAAATGAAACAACTGCATTGGCTTTACCACTTACGTTGCGATTGTTTCCTACGCAATCCAGGCATCCCATATCAGGTAGGTTGTAGTTACGAGACCCAAAGAAAGCTCCCCAACGATATCTCGTGTTGCGGGTATCTGAGGGACGCTCATTGTCGCGATCCAAGTAAGCATTTTGTACCGCAATGAAGGCTCCAGCACTGTGTCCAGCAATAAAAATTTGATTGGGGTCTACGCCCAAAGAAGAAGCATTGGCCCGGAAATAACGAATGGCCGAACGCCCATCCTGAATACCACGGTACACTGCTCTAAAAGCGGCTCCTTCATCAAAAATATTCATTCCTAAACGATAGTCAATCGCAGCTGTTACATATCCTCTTTTGGCAAAACGGATGGCCAGTTCACGGATATCGCCCATTTTGCGATCACCTTGAACAAAACCTCCCCCAAAACATATCACCAATACCGGACGATTGGTATTGTTGTCGCCAGCTGGTCTGAAAATATCCATGAATAAATCCCGGTTGCGCGTATCATGCTCTTTAGCATTGATAGGCAACCTGGTAATCACTTCGTACCAGCCTCCACCAGGTCGAGGTTCAGGCACATTGGTGCTAAAACGTACATTTTTGGTTTCATTCACGTTAGAAAAAACCTCGTCTAGATAACGTTGTTGGGCCACAACACTGGTAAATGCGAACAATACCAGGCTCAATAAGATTGATAATCTTCTCATTGTGTAGTATAATTTGATTTGTGTATAAATTGTAAATAATAAAGTGTTTGCTTTTTCTGTAAGAGATTTGGTGCAATGTGTTCAGAGATTATTTTTTGGCTTCCATAAGCGAGTATACCCGATTTTGCAAAAAGGTGCTTTGCTTGTATTCAGTTAAAATGACATAATATCGCTCAAGGGTCATTCCCTTGCTTATGATATATTTATCATCTTCTTTTTTCTGATTCAATTGGGTTTGCTTAACCGAGTTTCGAATGGCATTGAGGGCTTGCTGTTCTTCTGGTGTGATTTTGATCTTTTGTTGGGTAAATTTGGCGCGCATGATTTCTCCAAATCGCTTCTCGCTCAATTTACTTTTGTTTACGGCTTCTTGCATGGCTTTCTCAGGATGGGGTCGAGGGCGTAACCGTAAATACTGGTATATCGAAGCAAATTTTTTCAATTCCTCATCAGAATACTTTTTCTCGGAGGCCTGCTGACGAGTAGGCACCCTGGTGCATGAAAATAGCAGCAACAGACCTATTAAGAGTATACTTGTATTTCGTAAAATCATAGTTTAGTTATTTTAAAAAGTTGTATTACACAACTATATTTTCACTATTCTTGAAAAAATGAAAACCCTATTTGCGTTCAAATGATGAGCTTTAACTCAACAGATTGAATACTTTTAGAAATACCTTATTGTACCTTATATGCCTGAGCAACGAATATTTTGCCTTGTTGATTGAAGTAACTCCTGATGAGATTATTTATTGATATGCAAAAAATGTTATGAATGCATACTATTTATTTGTTGCAAATAAAACTTATTAAAGTTAAATCCACAAATCGAACAGCATAAAAAAGTGCAATTCTAAAAATATAATTTCATAAAACCCTGAGTGACCAATGGTTAGCATTAGTAAAATATCTAAAAACGAAATAAAAACGAACACCAGAGCTACTCATAATCCCCTCACACACTCTTGAGTGTATCCAGTTACATCAGTTTTTTTTTATTTAAAACGAAAAACCAAGTTTTAGACCTTTTACTTTTTAGAGGTTCTCTTTGTAATACCCAACAAAATACATTTAACTTTGCTCATCGTTTAATAAAACATTTAAACAATACATGGGGATGTATGATCACACCTTCCATCAAGAGGATTTAAGCAATTATTCTTTTTTAATTACTGGAGGCGCTGGCTTCATTGGATCCAATATCGTAGAATATTTATTGAAATATGGGGCAAAAGAGGTAAGAGTATTGGATAATTTGTCTACTGGCAATTTTGATAATCTCAAAGCTTTCGAAGGCTTATCCAACTTTCAATTTATCGAGGGGGATATTCGGGATACAGAGGTTTGTCAACACGCCTGTAAAAATATTCACTATGTCTCTCATCAAGCTGCACTCGGCTCGGTACCTCGCAGTATCAACGATCCTGCTACTTCTAATGCAGTAAATATTAGTGGCTTCTTGAATATGATGATTGCTGCCAAAGACAATAAAGTAAAAGGGATGGTGTATGCCTCCTCTTCTTCAGTGTATGGCGATAGCAAAATATTACCCAAACAAGAAGACAACATTGGAAACCCGCTCTCCCCTTATGCGGTTACCAAATTGGTAAATGAACAGTATGCCAGGGTGTTTGGCAATGTTTATGGCCTCAAATTGATCGGATTAAGATATTTTAATGTGTTTGGACCTCGGCAAAGTCCACAGGGACCTTATGCTGCGGTCATCCCATTGTTTATTCAAGCTTTGATGGAAGATCGTTCTCCTACTATTTTTGGCGATGGAGAACAAACCAGAGATTTCACCTTTATAGAGAATGTGGTACAGGCCAATGTCAAAGCATTGTTTGCTCACCAAGAGGAAGCTTGGGGTGAAGCTTACAATATTGGTGTAGGAGGCCGAACTTCCCTCAATACGTTGTATCAGATTTTAAAGAAAAAAGCAGGCAAAGATCTATCGGTTCATTATGGTGATCCAAGAATAGGCGATGTTAGGGATAGTCTCGCCGATATAAGCAAAGCCGAGAACCTATTTGGGTACCACCCTCAAATCGCTATAGAAGAAGGACTACAAATTACGCTTGATTGGTTTACAAATAGACAAACATTAATCAATTAAATGAATGACATCTTTAAAAGATAAAGTGATTTTAATTACAGGCGGAACCGGCTCTTTGGGAGAACATATCATCACTCATACCTTACAAAACTATCCTGACCTCAAACAAATCATTGTATTTTCAAGGGACGAATATAAACAACACAAACTAGCGGCTAAACTAAGAAGTTTTCACAATGCAATACAATTTAGAATTGGCGATATAAGAGATCTTGACCGTCTTCAAAGATGTTGTGAAGGCGTAGATATCATTATCCATACTGCTACTCTGAAGCATGTAGATATTTTAGAAAACAATCCATTGGAGGCCATTAAAACCAATGTGTTGGGTACCCAAAATCTAATATTGGCGGCCCAAAATGCCCAAGTAAAAAAAGTACTTGCTTTGTCTACCGACAAGGCGGCTTCTCCCAACAGTATGTACGGGGCCTCTAAGCTATGTGCAGAAAAGTTACTCATATCGGCCAATTTTGAATTCCCTTTTCATGAAACCCGGTTTGCAGTATTGAGGTGTGGCAATGTTTTCAATAGTCGAGGATCGGTAGTAGAAATATTTCAAAAACTGAAAAAAAGTGGGGTCATTACCGTGACTGACCCCAATATGACCCGATTCAGTATTACTCATCAGGAATTGGTCGAGTTTCTTATTCAATCTTTGAATCATATGATTGGAGGAGAAATTTTTATCCCTAAGATGCCATCATACAATATTGAGACCTTGATTGAAGCAGTTGCTCCTGATTGCAAAGTAAAATTGATTGGAAGAAGACCAGGTGAAAAGATTCATGAAGACTTGATTACAATCCACGAAAGTGGGCATGCCATCGAATTTGAACACAACTTCTTAATACTGCCAATAAATTCAACCCAGGCGACGTTGCTTAAAGAAAATTACCAAGACGGTAAATTATGTGAAGAGGGTTTTGCTTATAGTAGTAATACCAATACTTCTTTTTTGGACGTAAAGCAAATAGCACAATTGATCAATGAAAGTTAACCCATTGTTTTTTTGGTTAGGTTGACTCATTCGTATTTCAAGGTACGTAATGAAAATTGAGTGATGTAACATCTTGGTATCGTCATACTACTCAAACATACTGAATATACAATCTTTGAAATGCTTCGCATTCTCAGTAGCTTTACGGATTAAAAGCTTTATTAGCATATTTCAATACTTATCAAAAATGTTTCGAGGTTACCCGAAACCTTTGATCAGGTGATGATCACATAAAAAAATAATTATATGGGAAAAGTAGCACTAGTTACTGGTATTACCGGACAAGACGGCGCTTATTTGGCCGATTTACTCCTCAAAAAGGGATATGAGGTACATGGCATCAAACGCCGTACTTCTTTGATAAATACCGATAGGATAGATCACCTATATCAGGACCCACACGAAGACAAAGTCAAATTTACCCTCCATTATGGTGACTTAACCGACTCCACCAACATCATCAGAATTATTCAGGAAGTACAACCTGACGAAATTTATAACCTGGGGGCTATGTCTCATGTAAAGGTAAGTTTTGAGATGCCTGAATATACTGCCAATGTGGATGGGTTAGGAACTTTGAGGATTCTGGAGGCGGTAAGATTGCTAGGCTTGACTCATAAAACAAAGGTTTACCAAGCTTCTACCTCGGAACTGTACGGACTAGTACAAGAAGTGCCCCAAAGCGAAAAAACACCTTTCTACCCGCGTTCACCTTATGCAGCGGCCAAAATATACGGATATTGGATTACCGTCAATTACCGCGAAGCCTATGATATGTTTGCCGTGAATGGCATTTTATTTAATCACGAATCTCCTTTGCGAGGTGAAACTTTTGTAACCCGTAAAATCACCCGAGCAGTTGCCCGTATCGCATTGGGGCTTCAGGACAAGGTATACTTGGGTAACCTGGATGCCAAACGTGACTGGGGACACGCCAAAGACTACGTAGAGGCAATGTGGTTGATTTTGCAACAAGATACCGCTGAAGATTATGTAATCGCTACCGGCATTACCACCAAAGTAAGGGATTTTGTCAATATGGCTTTCAATGAAGTTGGAATTGAGTTGGAATTCCAAGGAGAAGGTGTCGAAGAAACCGCTACGGTAGTCAAATGTAATCATCCAGACTATCAAATTGCCAAGGGTACTGTAGTAGTGGCCATAGACCCTCGCTATTTTAGACCTACTGAGGTAGATTTATTGATTGGAGATCCCGAAAAAGCCCAGACCAAACTAGGGTGGAAACCAAAATATGATTTACCTGCATTGGTAAAAGATATGGTATTGGCAGATGTTGAGTTGTTCAAACGAGATCAATACCTAAAACAAGGTGGACACAATATCATGAATTATCATGAATAAGGATAGTAAAATTTACATTGCTGGACATCGTGGAATGGTAGGCTCGGCCATTTTAAGGCGTTTACAAGAAGAAGGGTTTCATAACTTTGTCTACAGCAATTCTCAGGATTTAGATTTACGTAATCAATCTGGGGTGAATGACTTCTTTGAAAGAGAAAAACCAGAATACGTTTTTCTAGCTGCGGCCAAAGTTGGAGGAATTGGAGCCAATAATACTTACCGGGCCGAGTTTCTGTACGATAACCTGATGATTCAATCTAATGTCATTCATCAGTCTTATGTACATCAAGTAAAAAAATTGATGTTTCTGGGCTCTTCTTGTATTTATCCCAAAATGGCTCCTCAACCACTCAAGGAAGACTACCTGCTCACCGGTAGCTTAGAACGAACCAATGAGCCCTATGCAGTTGCCAAGATTTCGGGAATTAAAATGTGTGAAGAATATCGTTTTCAGTACGGCTGTAACTTTATCTCAGTGATGCCTACCAATTTGTATGGGCCGAATGACAATTATGATCTAAAAAAATCACACGTTTTACCTGCATTGTTACGTAAGTTTCACGAAGCAAAACAAAATAACGCTCCTTCGGTAGAGATATGGGGCACTGGTGCTCCTTTACGAGAGTTTTTACACGTAGACGATTTGGCAAGTGCTTGTTATTTTTTAATGCAGCACTACAACGAAAAAGAGTTTGTAAATATAGGTACAGGCTTTGATATTAGCATTAAACAACTTGCTTTGCTGATTAAGGAGATTGTGGGCTATGAAGGAGACTTATATTTTGATACTTCAAAGCCAGATGGAACTCCTCGTAAGCTAATGGATGTAGAAAAGTTACATGCATTAGGTTGGAAACATTCCATCGAATTGAAAGAGGGGATAGAACGTACTTATAAAGAAAAGTTTTTGTACTAATTTTTACAACATTATTTCCCAATGAAAATACTTATTACAGGTGGAGCTGGTTTTATAGGTTCTCACCTTGTCCGTTTGTTTGTAAACAATTATCCTGATTACCAGATTTTTAACTTGGACAAGCTCACTTATGCTGGTAACTTGGCCAATCTCAAAGACGTTGAGAATAAGCCTAACTATACATTTCTAAAAGGAGATATTGTTGATCAGGACTATATTCAACAGATTTTTCAAACCCATCAGTTTGATGGTGTCATTCATCTTGCGGCCGAATCACACGTAGATCGATCTATTCTGAATCCTCTCGAGTTTGTTCAAACTAACGTGATTGGGACCGTAAACCTACTGAATGCAGCGCGCCATCATTGGAAAGACAATTACGAGCATAAACGTTTTTATCATGTGTCTACTGATGAAGTATATGGATCGCTGGGGCAAGATGGTTTATTCACAGAAACCACCGCTTACGACCCTCACTCTCCCTATTCGGCATCCAAGGCTAGTTCCGATCATTTTGTAAGAGCATACCACGATACTTTTGGCTTGCCAGTGGTCATCTCCAATTGCTCTAACAACTATGGCCCCTATCAATTCCCGGAAAAATTACTTCCCCTGTTTATTCACAATATCAAAAATAACAAACCTTTACCAGTATATGGCAAAGGCGAAAACGTAAGGGATTGGTTGTACGTAGTAGACCATGCTAAAGCGATCGATTTGATTTTTCACAAGGGAAGTCTTGGAGAAACTTACAACATTGGAGGACTCAATGAGTGGCAAAATATTGACTTGATTAGGCTCATGTGCAAAATTATGGACAATAAGCTAAATCAGGCTGAAGGAACGTCCGAAAAGCTCATCAAATTTGTAACAGATCGGGCAGGCCACGATTTACGTTATGCCATCGATGCTTCAAAAATCACCAATGAATTGGGTTGGACTCCTTCTTTAAATTTTGAGGAAGGGTTAGAAATCACCATTGATTGGTACTTGCAAAACACCGAATGGCTGGATAATGTAACCAGTGGTGATTATCAGAATTACTATCAAACCCAATACGCAAATCGCTAAAAGGATTGAAAATTACACGCTATATTCTTTGAATGTTTTTATGTTTGCAAAACAGTCGTAAAACTCAATATTATAATGAAAGGTATTATTTTGGCGGGAGGCTCTGGAACCCGCTTACATCCGCTCACGCTTACGGTAAGTAAACAACTGATTCCAATATATGACAAGCCCATGATCTATTACCCGCTTTCTACACTCATGAGTGCAGGAATTAGGGAGATCTTGATCATTACCACCCCACAGGATAATCACCTATTCAAAAACTTATTGGGGGATGGCACTAATTTAGGCTGTTCTTTTCAGTACGCCATTCAGGAGAAACCAGAAGGTTTGGCTCAGGCGTTTATCATTGGGGAAGAATTTATTGGAGATGACTGTGTGGCTTTGATATTAGGGGATAATATTTTTTACGGCACCGGGCTGGAAAAGCTATTACAAGAACAAACCAACCCACAGGGAGGTGTGGTATTCGCTTATCACGTATCCGACCCAGAAAGGTACGGTGTAGTGGAATTTGATGAAACCAACAAGGCCATTTCCATTGAAGAAAAACCTCAACAACCCAAATCCAACTTTGCTGTTCCAGGGCTCTATTTTTATGACAATCAGGTAGTTGAAATCTCTAAATCACTCAAACCATCGGTCAGAGGAGAATTAGAAATCACCGATGTCAATAGAATTTATCTGGAAAAAGAACAATTATCGGTAGGTATATTAGATCGTGGTACTGCTTGGTTAGATACAGGTACATTTACCTCTTTGATGCAAGCCAGTCAGTTTGTACAAGTCATTGAGGAACGACAAGGTTTAAAAATTGGATCTATTGAGGAAAGAGCCTATAAAATGGGCTATATCAATGAAGCAGAACTATTAAAAATTGCCCAACCACTTGTAAAGAGTGGTTATGGTGATTACCTGATTAACCTTACTAAAAAAGAATTCTAATCATTTGTAATATACGTTACCAATGCCATATACAGAAACTACCATCAAAGATTTGTGGTTATTTGATCCTCGTGTTTTTGAAGACGATCGTGGATATTTTTACGAAAGCTTCAATCAACAGGAGTTTTCGGAAGCCACTGGAATAAAATCACATTTTATCCAGGATAACCACTCTTTTTCTAAATATGGAGTGCTACGAGGGCTTCACTTTCAGAAGCCTCCCCACACCCAAGCAAAGCTCCTCAAAGTAGTAAAGGGAACCATTTGGGATGTAGTAGTTGATTTGAGAAGTCAATCCCCTACTTTCAAACAACACCTGGGCTTTGAGCTTTCAGCCGACAACAAAAAACAATTGTATGTACCTCAAGGGTTTGCCCACGGATTTGTAGTACTAAGCGAAACTGCTGAGGTATTGTACAAGTGTGATGCGTTTTATGCTCCAGGATCAGAATCAGGCATTGTTTACAATGACCCTACCCTTGGTATTGATTGGAAGATCAAAGCAGACGAGGTTTTAGTTTCAGGAAAAGACAAGGTTTTACCAACTTTGGACTCACTCGACAATATATTTGCCTAACGTTTAGGAACGTTTTAAATTCTCCAATATCTGATCATCAATTCCAAAGAATTGAATCAGGCATATTAGAGTATATTTAAAAATTATAATCTAGGCTAAAAACGCATCATTTTTATCTCTGAGGACAAAATTTAAATATACTCTTAGTTTTTACAATTTTGATACTTGCTGGTTCAGCAATTTAAATTCATAAAAGTTATAATACATGGAAAAACAACTGGCCATAATTGGATTGGGTTATGTAGGCCTGCCACTTGCAGTAGCATTTAGTAAGAAATATGCTGTGGTCGGATTTGATATCAATACTACCAGAATCAATGAGCTCAAAGATGGAGTAGATAAAACATTGGAAGTAACTTCGGAAGAATTGATTGCTGCCGATAAGTTAACTTTTACTGATCAAATTGATGGAATTCGTGATGCTCAAATATATATTATTACTGTTCCTACTCCAATTGACGAAGCCAAGCAGCCAGACCTTACCCCGCTTAGAAAATCTTCGGAGAGCATCGGTAAAATATTAAAAAAGGGAGACATTGTAGTATATGAATCCACCGTATTTCCTGGTTGTACCGAAGAAGTTTGTGTACCCATCTTAGAGGCGCAAAGTGGATTAAAATTCAATCAGGATTTTTATTGTGGATATTCTCCCGAAAGAATCAACCCTGGTGATAAAGTACACACTGTAACCAAAATACAAAAAGTAGTAAGTGGTAGTACTCCTGATATAGCCCAACAGCTCAATGAATTATATGCTTCTATCATCACTGCGGGCACTTTCTTGGCCTCATCCATTAAAGTAGCCGAAGCAGCCAAAGTCATTGAAAATGCCCAACGAGATTTAAACATTGCTTTTGTGAATGAGTTGGCTTTGATTTTTGACAAGCTCAATATCGACACTCACGATGTTTTGGAAGCAGCCGGCACCAAATGGAATTTTTTACCGTTTAAACCAGGCTTGGTAGGTGGACATTGTATTGGTGTAGACCCTTATTATTTGACCCACAAAGCCGAAAGCATTGGATACAATCCCCAGGTAATATTGTCGGGAAGGCGAATCAATGATGGAATGGGGCAATATGTAGCCAACAAGGTAATTAAGCTATTGATCCAAAATAATTTTACCATTAGATCGTCACGGGTATTGGTACTTGGCTTTACTTTCAAAGAGAATTGCCCAGATACTCGTAACACTAGAGTAATAGATGTGGTCAATGAATTGGCCGAATTTGGGACCAAGGTGGAAGTGTATGACCCACACGCTGACAAGCACGAAGTAGCCGAAGAATATGGCATTCAGTTGATTGATCAACCAGAAGGGAAATATGAAGGAATCATCTTGGCCGTATCACACACTGAGTTTAAGTCATTCTCTATCGATGCTTTTAAACAAGCGCAGGCAGTGGTATATGATGTAAAAGCATTCTTAGATAAGCAAGAAATAAGCGGAAGGCTGTAAGCTACAATAAGCAAGGTAATATAGGGCTTGCAATTGAATATCTTAGACACGTAAAATTGATACTAAAATCATGAGTAAAACAGGACAAATTCAGATTGGTAATACTTTAGTAGGCCATCAAAAGCCTGTATATATTATTGCAGAAGCAGGAGTTAACCATAATGGAAGTCTGGAAATGGCTTTTGACTTGATTAGAGAGGCCAAAAAGTGTGGAGCAACCTGTGTAAAGTTTCAAACTTATAAAACTGAGGACATCATTACGACCTCTGCTCCTAAGGCGCAATATCAGTTAAAGGTAACCGACAAGGAGGAGTCTCAGTTTGACATGCTCAAGAAGTTAGAGCTTCCTAAGGAGGCTTACCCTCAACTTGTAAAACTTTGCAAAGAATTAGACATTCAATTCATGTCTACTCCTTATAACAAAGGAGATGCGGACTTTTTGGAAGAACTAGGGGTAGATGTTTTCAAGATTGCTTCGGGACAACTGGTGGAACTTTCCTTTTTGGAATATGTGGCCAAGAAAGGAAAACCCATGATTATCTCTTCAGGAATGGCTACTTTAGCCGATGTATATGAAGGTGTACAAGCCATTCGTAATGCTGGCAACGATCAAATTATCTTGCTCCAATGTACCACCAACTATCCATCCAAGTTAGAAGATGCCAACATTCATGCGATGTCGTCTATGAGAGACGCTCTAGATGTATTGGTGGGCTATTCTGACCACGTAGAACGTAACTTTGCTTGTTATGCTGCTGTAGCGTTGGGAGGATGTGTCATCGAAAAGCATTTTACATTGGATAGAACTTTGCCTGGTCCAGATCACGCGGCTTCACTCTCTCCTGAGGAATTTAGCCAATTGGTACAAGGCATTCAAGACATAGAGGCTGCACTGGGTAGCCCGGTAAAAACGCCTACTCAGGCCGAGGTAGATAATACTCAAGGCATGCGTCGAAGTTTGGTCATCCTTCACGATTTACCTCAAGGTACTTTACTTGAAGAAAGTCATTTGGGATTCAAACGTCCTGCCACAGGTATTGCCCCAAAAATGCTGGAAACAATCATTGGAAAGAAGTTGAGCCAAGACGTAGCCGCAGATACTATTTTGACCCCTGATTTGATTTCCTGGTAAAAATTAGAAAAATCTATATTCAAATAATTGCCTATCTTTGTCTTTTAAATTATGAGTATGGAATCTGATAGCATTGTTTTAATTGGCGGAGGAGGGCACTGCAAGGCGGTGATAGATGTGATAGAAGCAACCGGGAAATTCCAAATCGCAGGCATTGTAGATACCAAAGATAAAGTGGGACAGACCACTAATGGATATAAAATTTTTGCTACTGATGATGAATTGCCTCAACTCATCAAAACGTACAAACACTTTGTAATTACAGTGGGGCAAATAAAAAATAATAAGGTCCGCGTCCGAATATTTGATCAATTAAAATCATTGGGAGCTACATTGCCTACCATCATTTCCCCCTTGGCTTATGTTTCTCCGCGCGCCCAAGTAGCCGAAGGTACTGTAGTATTACACAAAGCCCTGATCAATAATGCAGCTACCATAGGAGTTAATTGCATTATAAATACTGGAGCTATTGTAGAACACGATGCCATCGTTGGTAATCATTGTCATATTTCTACCAATGTCACCCTCAATGGTACTTGTGCAGTAGCAGACCATTCATTTGTTGGTAGCAGCACTGTGGTAAGCCATGGAGTAAAAATAGCTGAATACAATGTGATTGGCGCAGGGAGCGTGGTATTGAACAATACACTCCCTCACCACACACTTGTGGGAAATCCCGCTAAAACAATAAAATAGAAATGAAGATATATATTAGCACGGTTGCTTTTTTGGGCAAACAGGCCAACGAAGTGGTTCGGATAGCAGAAGAAAATCAATTGAACCTGGAGTTTAGTTCTGGTTTCCCTTATCTGGAAAACATGGAGGCAATGTATGAAGCCTATCCTTTTCCTAAACTTCCTCACAATTATTTCCCAGCACCCAAAGACCCATTCGTACTCAATCTGGCCAGTGCTAACCCAGCCATTCGACAAAGATCTATCCAACATTGCCTCAATGGGCTTAAGTTGACTAAAATAGCCAACGCTCCCTTTTTTGCGGCCCATGCAGGCTTTTGTATTGATCCAGACCCTAAAGAACTAGGCAAAAAACTAAGTCAGGAACAAACTTATAATCGAGAAGAAAACTGGGATTTATTCATAGCATCAGTCAAAGAGATTCTCAAGACCAGTCACCAACTACAGGTCCCTTTCTTGATCGAAAACAATGTAGTAGCGGCTATGAATATTCGCGAAGATGGTGACAACCCCTTGTTTTGTGGTGATCCTGACGAAATGTTACGCCTGACTGATACAGTGGCAGATCGTAATTTGGGTATCTTGCTAGATACAGCTCACTTAAAAGTGTCGGCAAAAACGCTTGGCTTTGATAAAAACAATGCAGTTGAACAAATTCGTTCTCAGGTAAAAGGTATTCATCACAGCGACAACGATGGTTTATTTGATACAAATGAAGCATTAGAACACAAATACTGGTTCTTGCAACACATGAAACATTTTACTGATTACGTTCATGTGTTAGAAGTAAAGCGTCAAAGTATTGAAGAAATACAAAGACAAGAAAAATTATTATTAAACGCTGCACAAAACAGTTAAACATATGGCAGACTACCCCGCACTTGAACAATTGGTTATTCAAACTGGGACTACCTTAAAGGATGCCCTCCAAAAAATAGATATCAATGCCCAAGGCGTTTGCTTTGTAGTAAATGCTAAAAATAAAATAGTAGGTATTTTGACTGATGGAGACATCAGACGCGCATTATTAACGGAACATACCTTGGAAACCTTGGTTGAGGACGCTGCCAACAGTGACTTTATTCGATTGCCCATTACAAGTTCCAATGAAAGCATTCGTCAAAAACTATCGCCAGACATCACCCATATTCCTCTTGTCGATGACGAAGGACAGGTCGTTGACTATGCTTGCCGGAGTCGTTTGCGACGTATTTCAGTAATGGAACCCAACCTAAAAGGGAACGAACTTACTTATTTGACGAATTGTATCAATACGAATTGGATCTCATCGGCAGGCAAGTATGTTACCCAATTTGGACAAATGGTGGCCGATTATTGTGAGGTCCCTTATGCATTACCGGTAAGTAACGGAACAGTAGCTCTCCACTTGGCATTGTTGGCACTAGACATTGGAGAAGGGGATGAAGTAATTGTACCCGATTTGACTTTTGCCGCCAGTATCAATGCAGTGTTGTATAGCGGAGCTACTCCAGTAATTGTAGACATAGATCTGGATACTTGGAATATGTCTCCGCAAGCCATCGAGCAAGCCATTACCCCAAAAACCAAAGCCATTATGCCTGTGCATTTGTATGGGTTTATGTGCGATATGGACCCCATTATGCAAATTGCCCAGCAACACGATTTGCTGGTGATAGAAGATGCCGCTGAGGCCATAGGTAGTGAATATAAGGGCAAAAAAGCCGGAAGTTTTGGCGAAGCAGCCACTTTTAGCTTTTTTGGTAACAAAACCATCACCACTGGTGAGGGAGGCATGGTGCTTTTCAAAAACGAAGCCCATTACCAAAAAGCAGCCGTACTGCGAGACCATGGCATGAGCAAAACCAAACGATACTGGCATGAGTATGTGGGGTATAACTATCGTCTTACTAATTTGCAGGCTGCTATTGGAGTGGCTCAAATGGAAAAAATAGACACCATTGTGGCCAAAAAAGTCGCCATTGGACAACAGTACAATGCTTTATTTTCGGAACTCAATGAGATTGAACTCCCTCCTTCCAAAGCAGAGCAAACCAATACCTATTGGCTTTACACCTTGCTTATTAAACACAATGTTGCCAAACTAAATCGGGACGAAATTGTGCAAAAACTATTGCTCAATGGAATAGAAACCCGCAATGTGTTCTACCCATTGCACGAAATGCCCGTATACCAACCTTATGCCAGGTTTGACTACCCCAATACCAGTTTTGTTGCTTCACAAGGCATTAGCCTGCCTTCTTCGCTTAGCTTAAGTGCTGAAGAGCAAAACGAAATATTCAAGGTGTTGAAAGGATTATTGAATACGCGTAGTTTGTTAAAAAAGGTCAATTAAATACGATGAAAATATTAACAATCATCCCCGCCCGTGGTGGAAGTAAAGGTTTACCAAATAAGAATATTAGAAATTTGTTGGGCAAGCCATTGATTGCCTGGTCGATAGATACTGCCAAAGAACTAAACGAGCATTTTGACAATCGAATCGTGGTATCGACCGACAGTGAAGAAATTGCCAATGTAGCCAAGGAGTATGGAGCGGAAATACCTTTTTTGAGACCAGCACATTTGGCTACTGATGAAGCCAGTACGATGGATGTGATACTTCACGTCATAGATTTTTTTGAACAAAAAAATGAGGTATTTGACTTGATCTTGCTACTGGAGCCCACCTCTCCTCAGCGTACCGCGGCTGATGTACAATCGGCCATTGCCCAGCTTACCAATACGCCTGATGCTGAATCTATTGTAGGAATCTGCCAAGCAGAGTCGTCGCACCCAGCATTTTTGGTAAAACTAGAAGATCAATTCCTAAGAAGTTATCAAAATAAAAACTTTGAGGTCATTCGCCGTCAAGATATAGAAGATTTCTATTTTTTCGAGGGCAGTTTGTACCTCAGTTATACCGAATCCCTAAAAAAACGCAAAAATTTTTATCACGAGCAAACCTTAGGTTATGTAGTTCCCAAATGGAAATCATTTGAGGTAGATGATCTCACTGACTTAGTAATCATCGAGGCATTGTTGAAAGCCAAACAAGATAACCTAATACAAGACTAAAACATTATTTCAAGTATGGAAAATCAAACCATTACATCTTACAGCGATCAATTACATAAGGTCATTCCAGGAGGTGCTCATACTTATAGCAAAGGAGATGACCAATACCCCAGTAATGCACCTCAAATCCTAAGCAAAGGAGAAGGGGCATATGTTTGGGATGCTGATGGAAATAAGTTTTTAGATTATGGTATGGGGCTGAGGTCTATTACGGTAGGGTATGCCCAACAGGAAATCAATCAAGCTGCTTTGGAAGGCATGCAATTGGGTAACAACCTTACTCGTGCTTCATTAATTGAGCTAAAAGCAGCTGAACTGATGTGTTCTTTGTTTCCTTCGGCCGATATGGTAAAATTTGCCAAAAATGGTTCTACAACCACTTCAGCAGCCGTCAAATTATCGCGGGCCTATACTGGCCGTAAACTAGTCGTACGTTGTGCCCAGCAACCTTTCTTCTCATACGACGATTGGTTCATTGGTTCTACTCCCCTCACTCATGGTATTCCTGCAGAGACTTCGGCACTTACGCTACAATTTGAGTACAACAACATAGATTCACTCAAAGAAATTTTTGCTCAACACTCTGACCAAATTGCCTGTGTAATTCTGGAACCCTGTACAACAGTTTCTCCTTGCGCTTCAGCTTGTGACCAACCCCACTCTGCTAAAAGTTGTCAAGGATGCCCCAACATTGGTCATAACTTTTTACACCAAGTAAAGGAGGTTTGTAAAGCCAATGGAGCAGTATTTATTCTGGATGAAATGATTACTGGTTTTAGATGGGATTTACGTGGAGCTCAGAGATATTTTGATATCGAACCCGATTTAGCCACTTTTGGTAAAGGGATGGCCAACGGTTTCTCAGTGGCGGCCTTGGTAGGTAAAAAAGAAATTATGGAATTGGGCGGCATTCGTGAAGAAGGGGCCGAACGCGTCTTTTTGGTCTCTACCACCCACGGAGCCGAAATGAGTTCACTCGCTGCATTTATCAAAACCATTGAAGTATACGAGCGCGACAATGTAACCTCGCATTTGTGGGACTATGGCCAGAAATTTAAAGATGGCATCAACAACATTGCTCAATCGTTAGGCATTCAGGAACATTTCTATGTAGAAGGCTACCCTTGCTCGCCCAACTATGTGGCTAAAGATCATAACAAGGACATGTCACTGGCTTTCCGTACTTTATTTTCTCAGGAAATGATCAACCATGGCGTATTGATTCCTTGGGTGGCTTTGAGTTATGCGCACCAAGATACCGAACTTAATATTACGCTGGAAGCAGCTCAAAAAGCCCTTACTACCTACAAGCAAGCCTTAGAGAGTGGTATTGAACGCTACCTAAAAGGTGATGTTATTAGACCAGTATTTAGAAAATATAACTAATATGTTTGACCTTCAGGATAAGGTAATCGTCATTACCGGAGCAAAAGGACTTTTAGGGCAATCGTTTGTTCAGGCCCTTGAGCAAAACAATGCTACTGTGGTAGAAGCCGATGTACAGGTGACCGAAGAAAGTGATACTGCGTTTGCTCTAGATATTACAAGTGAAGCCAGTATTGAATCCACCATCGCAAAAATTGTAGCCCAACACGGGAAAATAGATGGCTGGGTAAACAATGCCTATCCCCGTACCAAAGACTGGGGAAATAAGTTTGAACACATCGAAGCCGAATCATGGCGTCAAAATATAGATATGCATCTCAATGGCTATTTTTTGTGCTGTCAGAAGGTACTCGAGCAAATGAAAAAACAGGGGTTTGGGTCTCTAGTCAATATTAGCTCTATTTATGGGCTTTTAGGCCCTGATTTTTCGGTGTATGCCAACAGTGAGATGACGATGCCTGCCGCATATGCTGCTATCAAAGGAGGACTCAATACCTTGACGCGTTATTTGGCTTCTTATTATGGCGCCCAAAGCATTCGGGTAAATAGCATTTCTCCTGGTGGAATTTTTAATAACCAGCCTGAGCCTTTTGTAAAGGCTTATGAAAGCAAAGTGCCATTAAAAAGAATGGGTACTCCCCAAGACATTGCTCCCTCGGTGGTGTTTCTCATGTCAAATGAGGCCAGTTATATCACTGGGCACAACCTCCTGATAGATGGTGGATGGAGTATCATATAACTCTTAAAGACAATTATTGAGTGGGCAAAATTTACCCTTGATAATTGTCTTTCCCCCATTTTACCTCCTTCTTTTCAATAGGAAAAGTCAAAAAAAGGTATCACCTTTGCAAAAATTTTTGTTTGAACAACACTTGGTGCCTTATACGATTCAATCATTTTTGTTTTATCAACGTCTTCTTTGGCCTCTCTCAAGATAAGAACAGGAGCGTGTCAAGGAAGAAAATTTTGCGCCTTGGTTGTTTGTAAGCACTTCTAACCAATTCATACCAACCAATCATTAACATTGAAATTAGATTGTATAAACATTAAGTTTTCTTAATCAATGCTCAACAAGGAATTAGTAAAACAGCTGAATTACGGATACCTGAAAAATGATATTGATCTTTCATTTCTCAAAAATCGCTCATTGGGCACCATGGTAATGAGGGTGTTTTTAAAACTGATGAAATACCTCATTGAGGATGTCAAGAACTTGAAATTCAGGCATAAATTTGATAACCAAGTTATATTCATCAGTCGTACCCTCAACAACGAGTTGGCCATGACCCCAGTCTATGAATCTTTGCCTTTACCTAAGAAATTCTACGGTCACTACACTTCTCAGCAAGGCGAAAAGCATTATTTACCTCGTTTTGTCCCCGCTATCCTATCACTATTATATTTACCCAAAGCCATTGGATTTTATAAGTCTTTGTCTGACCAAGAAAAACACCGTGCCCGCTATAGTGATACCGATATATTTTTTACCTACGGATTTTACAAATACTTTACTAAAGTCTTTAAAAAACAAAAGCCCCTGGCAGTGGTCGTATCCAACAGCGAATACTACATCACGCGGATATTGGTACACTTAAGTGAAAAAAACGACCTACCCAGCTTTTATATCAATCACGCCTGTATTTATGATCAATTCCCGCCTATATCAGAAACCAAAGCGTTGATATTCGGCCAGGATACCCGAGAAAAATACATTAAAGTGGGCACCGATCCCTCCAAACTCATCGAGGTAGGAATGCCCAAGTCTGACAAATGGTTTGATCAGATCAATAACAAAGAGCAAGTAGAGGTCATTGGATATGCAATCAACGGAACCGAAGACATTACCACAGTTGTGGCCGAAGTCAGGCAACTGGTAGCGAATTTTCCTAATGCGAAAACCATTCTTCGCCCTCACCCCATGCAGTATCACAAAAACTACTACAAACAGCTAAAGCCAGTACTGGAAGAATTAAAAAATGAATCCCAAGTGGCCATATCTGACCCCAGGAGTGTTTCTCCATTCGATTTTATTACCGAAATAGATGTCCTCATTTCAGGTGAGTCAAGTATTCATCTCGAGGCAGTGATGTTGAATGTATACGCCATTTATTTCGATAATACTCAAAAGTTCATCGATCACTATGGTTTTCTAAAACAAGGACTCATCCCTAAAACTAAAAATTTTGAAGAAGTGGTGACCCTTATCAAATCGGTAGAACATGCAAGGCCTTACGTAAGAAAAAAAGCCAAGTATTATATTGCTACTATAGATACTCCCAACGATGGCAAAGCTACCCCATTGGCTGTAAAAGCCATTGAGGACACGATTGACTCGTTCAAAAAACCAATGAAGTAACTCGTAACAGGCGTTCGTAAATCCTATGAAAACATCCCCTTTACTGCTCTTTACTCTAGTAAAATACTTGAGCTATGCCCTGCTTTTTGCTCGAGGTTTTTTATTGGCCAAGTACCTGGATCCTTACTTTTTTGGGGTTTGGGGATTTGTTACCCTTTATCAACAATACATTGGGGTAACCGGGTTGGGGTTGCAATATTCGGTCAACGCTGAACTGGCGATACGTGATTTAAAAAATCCATCTAAAGAAGTCAATTTAATCAATACCTCCATCACTATTACCTTATTAGTGATCGTTGCTTTGGTAGTGGGAGGGGCATTTTTACAATTACTACAAGTACCCATTTTCAAAACCGAAAATGCTTTCTCTTATGCCTTCTTGATTTTTACGATTGGTGCGCTCCAACATTATCAACAGCTATTTGCCAATATTTATCGAGTATACAACGATTTAAAACGGATTGCCTTAGCCGAAATCATCATTGTGTTGTCTACGGTAGTAGTCATCTTCTTTTTCGACAAGGCACAACTACTCAATGCCATTCTAGTGAGTTGGGTAATAGGCCTCTTACTGGCTTGTCTCATTTACGTGATCAAGGCTCCCTTTCGCATCCAACTACGTATCTTCTCAAAGGAGAGTAAAGTTTTATTAAAAACTGGCATTCCACTGTTAGTTTACAACTTCAGTTTTTACCTCATCTTGATGTCAAGCCGCACCATCATCAGTATATTTTATGATGTAGAAACCATGGGACTGTACTCTTTTGCCAACAGTATCACCAATGCCACCCTGCTGGGTATCAATACCATTGCCTGGGTGTTTTTTCCTATGTTGGTAGATAAACTAAAATCTGGCGTGGCCCAAGAACAGGTATATGATGTAATACGGCAAATGCTCCGCCTATACATCACGATTGTATTTCTGACGATTTTTTTCGCGGTTATATTTTCTCCGCTCATATTTTTATACCTACCCAAATACCAAGCGGTTCAATCGGCTCTTCATATTCTATTCTTAACTCAGGCGATTTGGTCCATAGGTTTTGTGTTTGTGACCTTGGCCATTGCCCGACGAAAACATAATCAAATTGCTATATTGAGCCTGATTAGTGTACTTTGCGCCGCATCTTTAGGGCTCATCTTTGCCTCATTCAAACTAGATTTTTTCTGGCTGGCCATTTCAGTTTTGGCAAGTTACCTGTTGCTTACTGTATTGGTCACCCGTTATGGGATCAAGATGGCTGACCTAAAGCTTCTAAAATACCAAGAAGTTTTCCCCCTTTATCTTGTTATTCCATTCGTTTGCTTTCTCGTAGGCACCTTTGCTCCTTTGGGCATTGTTTGGCAATTGGCAGGCTTGGGTATTTTCCTTGTACTCAACAAATCCAACCTGATTTATCTTACAAAAAAAATAAAAGAAGCGGTTGGCTCTAAGATACTTTAAATTAATCTCCTAAATTTGTGCTCGCAATAAGAATGTGCTCTCTAATAGCATAAGCCCCTAAATATGAAAAAAATAGTTTTATATCTCATTATTTTTTTTGCGTTTGGTGTGGGAGGAACCTTACAGTTTTTGGGGATTCTGTCCAATACCATCACTACCTTTTTCCTGACTATGTTAGCGATGATTCCGGTAGTATTGCATATTGTCCAGCGGGGTAAGTTAAGAGTAGACAACGCCCATATTATCCTGGCGTTATTGTCCTTTCATATCGTTTTATCAGGTATATTAAATGGAAAGGGTCTGGTGCTCATTCTGTTTTACTTCCTCATCATACTATTGCCTTACAGTTTGTTCAATCTATTGAATATATACCTCAATGAACGGACTTTGCGTAAGACTATGGTCATCCTCACTTACATTGGTGTCATACAGTTACCCATTATCATATTTCAGAGTGTGATTGCAAAAACTGCGGTCAAATTCGCCGCTCGCCCCATCAGTGACTACGATTTTAAATTTGGCACCTTCTTTTTGGCCAATGACCACGCCCTTGGCTTTTTCATTGTAGCCCTCATCACATTTTTACTCTTTAATCCCGCAAGTGGAAAAATCATTAAAAATAGAAACTTTGTAGTGGTATGGCTTTGTCTTACGGTACTTGTTTCGAACTCTAAAGTAACTTATCTGACCCTGGCTTTTGTACTGGGTACTTTTTTTATTCGCTACATTACTGTCAAACATATTATATATAGTAGCATATTGTTAGTCATTACTTCCATTGTTGTTTTAAGCACCAACTTAAGATATATTGTTGAATACAACATCAACGATATCCAGCACAATTTACAAGTAGAGAGAGCCGTGGTTGATTCTCGTATTATCTACGAAGCTGGCTTTGGCGGAAGGGCAACTGTGCTCCATGTTTGGTTCAACGATCCACTCAAAATAATAGGAGAAGGCCCCAACTCATTTTTTAACCCGGTTGCCAAAGACTTTATTTACTCTCGAGTATTTGGGCAATTTTTGTGGATTTATTATGACTTAGGAGTCATTGGTTTGATACTTACCGTATTATTTATGATTGCCGTGGCCAGAAAATACCGCAAAACTACCAAGTACCATTTGGTATTACTGGTGATATTTCTGGTGTATGCTTTTATGCATAATGTTTTACAAGACCTTGCCTCTTCACTCATTTTCTTTTTCTTTTTAGCATCAGGCAACATCACTACTCATTCGGAGCCAGCCTTGACCCAAGACAAAAATTTAGAATATGAACTTAGTTGAAATACCATTCCACGATTGGCGAAAAATACTACAAGAAGGCTTTAGAACTCGTGATGCTCATTTCATAGAGCAGTTCATCCAGAAAAACGAGGTAGATAATCTCATCATTATCAACCGTCCACTTACTTTAGCCGAAATCATTGTTACCCGGAAAAAATCAAAAATACCCGGTGAAGTGGTGCTTAAGAAAGGAGGCTTGAAACTGATCAAGGTGCAACCCAAGGTGTATGTCATCGACTACCTATCTACCCAAAGTATCCAACAAATCTTAAAGAAAAAAAGCTGGTTCATTGATAGTTTTGGCCACGAAAAGTTAAAAAAATTTACGCTGGAAGCCTTGAAGTTTTTGGGCATTGATGAGTTCTCGCTGGTAAGCCATAATATTTATGCAGCTCAGTTTTGCAACAATTTATCGTCCCACTATCAATCAGGAGTTTTTGATGCTTACGATAACTTATTGCTTTTTCCTGATCACCAAAAATACCACGATGATATCCGAGGTGCTTACCACGTGTACCTCAAACAAGACCAGACTCGCTGGGCTACCAACTCCTTCAATACCCAACAATTCTTTCACCGAGAGTTTCAAAAATCAGAAGTGCCCATCATCCCCAATGGGGTAGATATTGAACGCTTCAGTAAGGAGTACCCCATACCCGAAGACCTGAAGGCCATTCAGGGACCCATTGTTGGCTTTGGAGGGAAAATCACATCATTGTTTGATACCGAGTTATTCAATCACACCTTGAAAAACTGTCCTGACAAAAACTTTGTCATTGTAGGGCAAATTCTTGACAAAGAAAAGTTTAACAACATAGAAAAGCTCCCTAACTTTCATTATCTGGGTGATAAACACTATGATGAATACCCAGCTTATGTGTATCACTTTGATTTGACGGTTATTCCTTATCGCACTGAAAAAACTTGGGGAGATACTATCAAAGTATATGAATTTTTGGCCGCTGGAAAAAATGTAGTGGGTACCAAAGGGAATGGTCTCATAGAGTTAGAAGATTTTGTTTACTTGGCTGATGATCAAGAAGCATTTGCCAATCTGGTCAATGAAGTTATTGCTTTTAAAAAGTTGAAAACTGAACATATTCCTGAAGAATTTACCTGGAACTATAAAGCAGATCAGTTGATAAAGATGTTAGCATCCTAATGAAGAAGTATTATGATTTTTAATATTCTGGAAAAAATAATAAGAAAACTTAAAAGTGATCCTAACTATCAGATTAATAGAAGTTATTCTACTCGCCAATTATTAGCCATTCTCTACTTCAGATCCTGGCAAGTATTGAGGGGGTTCCTCGTCAGGTTTAGGTTCAAATCAGTCAAAGGGCTCATATTTGCGGGACGAGGCATTAAAATAGAGCACGGATACCTTATTCGTACCCAGAATTCTTTGATTATAGAAGATCGCGTATTTATGAGTGCGCTTTCTCATCATGGCATTACGTTGGGTAGAAATGTGACCATTGCCAAAAACTCAATTTTGACTTGTACTGGCGTCATTGCCAATAAGGGGGAAGGCATCAGCATTGGAAACAATTCGGCGGTTGGAGCCCAATCTTTTCTGGGAGGTCAGGGAGGAATCAAGATTGGAAATGATGTAATAATGGGGCCAGGTGTACGAATTTTTTCAGAAAATCATAACTTTGCCAATCCAGATATTTTGATCCGTAAACAGGGCGAAAGTAGAAAAGGAGTAGAAATTCAAGACAATTGTTGGATTGGGGCAGGTGCTACCATTGTAGATGGAGTATCGGTAGGTGAAGGAGCAGTAGTAGCGGCTGGGTCGATAGTCACTAAAAATGTACCTCCCTATGCCTTAGTTGGAGGCATTCCCGCCAAACTAATTAAATATCGTAAAGAAGCGCAGAATAACAATTAACAGAAATGAAAATAGCAATCATTGGTTCTAGAGGATATCCTTATGTGTATAGTGGTTATGAAACATTTGTAAAGGAGCTTGTGAATCGCTTGGTGAAGCAAGACATCGAGGTAACTGTTTACTGCCACAAAAGTCTTTTCAAAGAACGCCCCAAAGAGGTAAACGGGGTAAAACTGGTATATATTCGCACCATTCAGCGAAAAACTTTGAGCCAGCTAGTACATTCATTCCAGGCAATGTTACACGCCTGTTTTCGCAAATATGATGTTATTTTAGTCGTCAATACTGCCAACGGGCCTTTTGGATTATTTACTAAAATATTCAGAAAAAAAACCGCCATTAATGTAGATGGCCTGGAATGGCTTCGCCCCAAGTGGAAAGGATTGGGCGGTAAATACTTTTATACCGCGTCTAAAATGGCTACCAAGTTGTATGATGAAATCATTACCGACTCCTTTGAAATGGAAAAAACCTATCAGGAGCTTTTCAAAACCGAGTCTACCGTCATTGCTTATGGAGCCAATATCAGAGAATCAAAGGATGCCAGCCTGATCCAAAAATGGCAATTAGACAAAAATGGCTATTATCTGATTGTAGGCCGACTCATTCCTGATAACAATGCTGATTTGATTGTAAAGGAGTTCATCAAAAGTAACTCAACAAAAAAACTCGTGATCGTGGGTGACGTGCCTTACAAAGATACCTACGCCCAAACAATCAAATCTACCAAAGACCCACGGGTGATCTTTACTGGTTATGTCACCAATCAAGACGAATTGGCTGAGTTGTATCACAATTGTTTTGCTTATTTTCATGGGCACGAATTCGGCGGAACCAATCCATCTATGCTCAAAGCGCTGGCTTATGGGTGTGCTATTATTGCCCTCGAGACCCGATTTAACCGTGAGATGTTGGATCATGACAAGCACGGCGTATTTTTTACCAAAGACGAAGACAGTCTGAAAAATCTGGTAGAAGCCACCGAAAAGACCCCAGAAAAACTGGATCATTTCCGGGAAACATCCCGAGATAGAATTCGAAACAACTATACTTGGGAAAAAAT
>CALDJV010000487.1 GCA_937899305.1 uncultured Cytophagaceae bacterium | reverse complement strand
AAGCAAGACTGTTAATTAAACTAAAACAACAGACAACGTGCGGAAAGTCGGATTGGTATTGGAATTTGATGAAATAGACGAAATTACCCCTCAGATAGCCAAACTGATTCGGCTAAAATCACTTGAGGTATTTGAGGTCGCATTAGATGATGTTCCCGAAGAAATTGGTCAGCTCCAGCATCTCAAGAGGCTTTCTCTGGACACTACCAACCTGGCCTATTTTCCAATAGATATATGCCATCTTGCGCAACTAGAAATGCTCAAAATGATTGACAACCATTTGACAATACTGCCTGATGACGTCGGGCAACTTACGCAACTTACCCATCTAGAGCTAGGGTGGAATCAGTTAGAAAAGGTACCCACGACCATTGGATTCCTCCATCAATTAACCCACCTCAACCTGATTAAAAATCAGATTCGACAACTGCCCTCTGAAATCGGCAGGCTTACCAGGCTGACAGCACTTATTATTGGGCATAATACACTCACCACATTGCCCGAAGAAATTGAGGCATTACAAAACTTGCGAGTGCTCAATGCCGACCACAACCAATTGAAAACCTTGCCCAATACGATTGGTCAACTAGGCTCGCTGTATACTCTAGAACTCCGGAACAATCAAATTACCCATTTGCCTTCTGAAATCCAGCAATTGCAAAGCCTAAAAACCCTCCACCTGGCAGACAATCTGCTATCTGATGCCGAAAAAGCCAAAATTACTCAATGGCTACCTCAATGTAACGTCGTTTTTTGATGACTTATTCTGATCGGATGGCGTAGTCGCGTCTTCAAATAAAATCCGCACGCTGGGCGAATAGGTATCGTCGTACTGCCCGCTTTTGACTGACCAAATAAAGGCGGCCAAAAATCCCAAGGCAACTACAATACTGGCAATGATAAGTATGATAATTACTGACATATTTTTATTGTTTTATGGTTCCGCTTCGCTCATTGTTGCATTTTTCTATTGTTAGTTCCTTCGGCTTCGCTCAGGACTAAAGGTTTCGCTACGCTCATTGTTAAATGGTTGCGCAAAGCGATGATTCATTTGTATCGCTTCGCGTTACTATGGACTATGGACCATTGACTATCGACTGAAGAAAACTACCAACTCCTGACTCCGAACTACCAACTAACTAAAAAACCGACGCGCTAATAAGTTGGTCGTTACAATGGCAAAGCTTACCACAGTGATAGAGCTCAGAGGCATGAGTATGGCGGCTACTACTGGTGATAAATGCCCCGTAACCGCAAAGGCGATCCCCGTAAGGTTATACAACAGTGATAACCCAAAGCTGATTTTTACTACTCGAATACTCATTTTGGAAAATTTCAAAAATCTGGGGATTTTCTGAAAGACAGTTGCATCCAAAATCGCATCACAAGCAGGTGAAAACGAAGCTGTGTCTTCTGAAACCGCCACCCCTACTTCGCTTTGTTGTAACGCCCCGGCATCGTTGAGTCCATCGCCCAGCATCATTACCTGCGCACCTTCGTTTTGAAGTCTTTGGATAAAATCCAACTTATCGACTGGTTTCTGCTGAAAGCGCATCTCGCTATCCTCACCAAAAAGTGGCCGTAAACGAGCTACTTCACTGTCTTGATCCCCCGAAATAAGGGATGTTTTATATTGTGTCTGTACTTCTTGTAACAACTGAGGCAGGTTTTCCCGGTACTCGTGCTGCATCACAAAACACCCCAATGTATTTGCATTCAAACTGACATATACCTCGGTTTGCAATTGCGCATTGGTTGATAAGCTACTCCTTTGCTCCGTCACCCAAGCTTTGCTCCCTACTTTTACCCAACTTCCTTGTACTTTGCCCTGCACCCCCTTACCAGGCACTTCCTCAAAGTCAACTACCTTTGGTAAATCAGTAGTATTGAGATGGCTGAAAATACGCTGGCTCAGGGGGTGAGTAGAATGCTTGACCAATGCGGCAATACAGTTGACTTGATGTGGCTCTAAGGGCAAATAGTTAAATGGTTTGAACGCTATCCTTGTTTCTTTTGGGTGGGTAATGGTCCCTGTTTTGTCAAATACCAAATGATTTACTGCAGCCAAGTTGGCCACTACTTCGGCATTTTTGAGATACAAGCGATGACGACCAAAAATACGCATGGTATTACCTAGCGTAAACGGCATAGAAAGGGCCAATGCACAAGGGCAGGCTACAATTAATACCGCAGTAAATGTATTCCAGATCTTGGTCGGCTCCACATAGTACCAATACACTGCAGTGCCCAAAGCAATGGCCAATACCACCAAGGTAAAGTATTGACTAAAAATACCCACTTTTTGCTGAAAACGATGTGGTTGATTCGGCCGCACTTTACTAAATGCTTCGTTGTTCCATAATTGAGTCAGATGACTTTGAACCACTGCTTTCTGTACTTCCAGGTCAATGCTACTCCCTACTTGGCGTCCTCCTGCATATAACAAATCTCCCGCTTGCTTGGGTACAGGTTCAGCTTCTCCGGTTACAAAGCTATAGTCAATCAAGGCATTTTTGCTCAGCAAGATACCATCAGTAGGAATCAATTCTTGGTTACGCACAACGATTTGATCACCTCGCTTAAGGTTGGTTACTGGTGTGCTGATGATTTCTGGCTGGTTTTGTTCGTTGATCGTTTTGAGTTGTATTGCCAGGGGAAAGTAAGATTTGTAGTCTCGCTCAAACGACAAACTTTGGTAGGTTTTGCTTTGAAACCATTTGCCTATTAATAGAAAAAACAACAAACCCGCCAGCGAATCCATAAACCCTGGCCCGGTATGGCTCAAGATTTCATACATACTACGACCAAACAAAGCCACAATCCCTATGGAAATAGGTACATCCAAATTGATGGTTTGAGCCCGGAGCGCTTTGAAAGCCGAAATAAGGTAATCGGAACTGCTATAAAAAAAGATGGGCAAGGCCAATAAAATATTGAGATAGCCAAAAAAGTTTTGGTAACTCCCTCCCACCCAATCAAGATACTCAGGAAAGCTCAATAACATGATATTGCCAAACGCAAATCCAGTAATCCCAATCTTAAAGTATAGTTTCCGATCCTCGGCACTTGTTTTTTGCTTCTTGTTTGTTGCTTTGTCGTTGGTCTGTAAGTCCTCCAATTGAATCTTGGGTGCATATCCTAAGCTTGCTAACAACTCTGCCAGTTTTCTCAAAGGTATTTGGGTGCTATCAAAAATAATCGTAGTCTCCTTGCGCACAAAATTTACTCTTGAGTATTTCACTCCTGGCTGAATTCGGTAGAGGTTTTCTAATAGCCAAATGCAAGAACTGCAATGAATAGTGGGGATGAACCAAGTCACTTTTTGGGTATGTCCTTCCGAAAAGTCCAGTAATTGTTGGGCAATGTCTTCGTTATCCAGAAAATCGTAGCGTGTATCCAAATGACGCATTTTGAGAGACAGCCCAGGGTTTGTTTCCAAGTCGTAATAGTTGCAAAGTGCATTTTCATCTAAAATCTCAAATACAGTTTTGCACCCATCACAACAAAACACCTTTTCTGCAATATGGATGGATTCGTCTTTACAGCTTTCTCCGCAATGATAACACTGAAGCTTCCTGGTGGTATTTACCTGAGTCGTATTTGCCTGGCGCATGTTTTTATTGTTTCGTCTTAGTAACACACCAAAAATAACTTTTCGGTTTAGGCCTGATCTTTCGGCTTGATACTTCGTTAATTTTTTTGCCCGTAGCTATGCTACGAACGCAAAAATTGCCTTGTCTCAAACCAAAATCTCTAGGCTGAAATCAGAAACTTTATTTTTTCAGTGTTACTTATTGCAAAATAGCGCAATGCCAAGCATAAAAAATATGATATTCGTCAGGTTTTAATGGGGATGCTATTTTGTTTGATTGTCTCGCTGCGCTGATTGCTCTATTGTTACATTGTTCCGCTTCGCTTATGGTTCTATGGCTAAATGGTTTGATTGTTCTATTGTTCCGCCTTCGGCTCATTGTTGCATTGTTAAATTGCTCTCTTGTTAGTTTCTTCGGCTTCGCTCAGGACTAAAGATTCCGCTTTGCGCTACCGTGGACTATGGACCGTCGACTGTGGACTACAAAAACTATGGACTATGGGCCATCGACTGACAACCAAAAGACTACGAACTACCAACTAAAAAACTACTCACTAAAAAAAATCACTTGATCTCGACAATGGTAAGGTCAAAGTCTTTGTATTGTGCTTTTTTAAGGTTCACAATAAAACTTCCTCGCCTGACTCGTAATTGCTGAGGCTTGAGCATGGCTTCGTTGGGTTTTACCAAGTCTAATTCTTCACTAAACACGAGTTTGTCTTTTTCATTGAACCAACGCACGTCTACTTTCAGGCTTTTAATGGGTTCTAATCCTGTGTTCTTGACTTCCAGTACCAAGTCGTGCGAAAACTTCTGACTAGTGGGTATAATTGTTTCTTCGCGTTGACGTACTTCTACATTGATATCTACCGGGGGCGATTGTTCCCATTGCACAGGTACCAATGGCGAGGGATCATATTTTGCCTCGGGAGAAGTTTTGGAAATTTTAACCACACTTAAAAAGGCCTCCTTGAAATGAGGCGGAAAAGTTTTTTGAGTAAATGTTTTGCTAAATGGGATGAAATCTTTGGGGCGAACAGGAATATCCTTGTCAGGATTCAATACCTCAAAATCTTCCTCAAATTTTACTTCTCCATTTTTATCGATGAGTTTTATTCTAAGGGTCAACTGAGTAATCTCAAATATTTTGCTCTGCAAGCTTCCTCGCAACTGGTAAAACAATTCATAATCGCCTCGACGATAGAGCGAGCTTTCCATGTCTAAGTCCAGTCCGGTAGCATTGTCATTCTGATTGATTAACTGAATGGGCAAATCGAATATGTTACGATCATCGGGAGTTTTAACAATGATTGGAGGTTTGCTGGTAGTACTAGGAGAAGGTGGGGTATTATCGGGTAAACCAATGGTATCAACTGCCCGTCTTTCACGGCTCATATCCCATATCACATACACTGAGGTAGCCACCACTACAAGCACCAGTACCGAGATGAGAATCATTGATCTCTTGCTGGTTTTGGGTGGGGTTTGTTTCTCTAAATAACTGATCAGCTTAAGCCCAGCTTCGTGTTGGTAGTCAATTTGTACACAGCGGCGAGCATATTGTTCAGCCAGTTGGAGGTCTTGCTTGCGGCCAAACTTTCGTCCTCTTTGCCAATAGGCCAAGGCCAGATAATACAAGGCCGCTGCATGAATTGGGTTGATTTTAACCGCCAACTGGAGCTCTTTCAATGCATTGTCCCAGCTTTTGTATTGAATATAGCTTTTTCCTCGAGCCAATGATGCATCGAAGGTATTTTGAATATGTACCCAATCTTGTTCACTCAACCCCAAGCTTTCAGCAATGTTTTTCAGATCATCGTCCCTGAGCAACCCCTCGGTACGTTCTTGCTGAATCTTCAGAAGTTGAGTAACATAATTTTGTAATATTTGATCAAAATCATCCATAGAAGTGCCAAATTATAACGTCAGGGAAAAAATACAAGGGAGTAAGGGAAAAAACAAGTTTTTGCCCCATACAACGTCACTGAAGTGAAATCTAGCTTATTTTTTTATCATTCCTAAGTCAAGGAGCAATGATATAGCGGCCTCAAGTTTTGTTTTACCATCCAGGTATTGATACCAAAAAACCCCGCCAGTAACACTGACGGGGTTCAATATGATCAAACAAATGCGTTTTGGTTAGCCATTCAAGGCTTCGGCACCACCTACAATCTCGAGGATTTCTTTGGTAATGGCCGCCTGGCGCGATTTGTTGTAAGTCAATTTGAGGTCTTTCACCAATTCTTCGGCGTTTTCAGTTGCTTGATCCATAGCCGACATACGAGCACCATGCTCGGAGGCGTTGGAATCTAAAATGCTACTGTAAAGCTGAATTTTTAGACTCTTGGGGATCAACTCCTCCACGATTTCAGCTTGAGAAGGCTCAAACAAATAGTCAATATTATCTTGACCAGCGTCTTTGTCCTTGATCTCATTTTTATCCGCCTCTTCTGGTAAAATAGGCAAAAACTGATTACGACGTACTACTTGGGTAATCACGTTTTGGAACTCGTTGTAAATCAATTCTACTCGATCTACTTCTCCATTTTTGAATTGTTCCAAAATTACCTCGGCAGTATCCTTGATATTGGCAAAACTCAAGTTTTGAAAAATTTCAACGGTTTCCATTCCACCATCCTTATTCTTCTTTTGAGGAAGAATGGTTTTATAACCACGCGCTGCCAACCCTTCGTATCCTCTTTTACCAATGCACAAGAAAGTCACATTTCCTTGCTCTAGTTGCTTGGCATACTTTTCATTTGCCAAAGCCACTGAAGCCTTGATAATGTTATTATTAAAAGCTCCGCAAAGACCACGGTCAGAAGTAATGGCAATGATCAATACCTTTTCCGGATCACGCTCTTCCATGAATTCACTGGAAAGGTCTTCACTACTTACATTTTTAGACAAATTGTCGATAATTCCCTTTAGCATACTTGCATAAGGTCGCATACCTTCAATTGCATCCTGAGCTCGGCGAAGTTTAGCTGCAGCCACCATTTTCATTGCTTTGGTGATTTGCTGAGTAGACTTTACCGAACTGATCCTAGTTCTAATTTCTTTTAAGCTCGCCATACTTTTTCTCTAATAATTAACAATCAAAAATTGATAATTAATGATTACTTGTTAATATATCGCTTCGCGATCATTTTGGCTGTTTCTTCCAAAGTCTTTTTGATGCCTTCCCACTCTTCACCTTTTGGCTTGGTCTTTTTATTACCAAGTGTAGCCATCAATTCTTTGTGATTGAGGTTCAAAGAATCCAAGTATTCTTTCTCAAACTCTTTTACCTTACTTGTAGGAATATCATTCAAGAGGCCATTGGTAGAAGCATAGATAATGGCTACCTGGTCTTGTACAGTTACCGGAGAGTACTGACCTTGCTTCAATACTTCCTGGTTTTTACGTCCTTTTTCAATCGTCAACTGAGTTGCCGCATCCAAATCAGAACCAAACTTTGCAAAAGCTTCCAATTCACGGAACTGAGCTTGGTCTAGCTTAAGTGTACCCGCTACCTTCTTCATTGTTTTGATCTGCGCCGAACCACCCACACGAGATACCGAGATACCTACGTTAATTGCTGGACGGATACCAGAGTTAAACAAGTTGGTTTCCAAGAAGATCTGACCATCAGTAATAGAAATTACGTTGGTAGGAATATAAGCCGAAACGTCTCCCGCTTGAGTTTCAATAATTGGAAGGGCAGTCAATGAACCACCACCTTTTACTTTGTCTTTGATAGAAGGAGGAATGTCGTTCATTTGCTTGGCAATGTCATCCGATTCGTTCACCTTAGCGGCACGCTCTAACAAACGGCTGTGTAGGTAAAATACATCACCAGGGTATGCCTCACGACCAGGAGGACGACGAAGTAATAGAGATACTTCACGGTAAGCTACTGCTTGCTTAGACAAGTCATCATAGATTACCAAGGCAGGACGACCAGTATCACGGAAGTACTCACCAATTGCCGCTCCGGTAAATGGAGCAAAGAATTGCATTGGAGCAGGGTCAGAAGCAGAAGCCGATACTACCGTGGTGTAGTTCATTGCACCAGCATCATTCAAAGACTTCACTACCTGCGCTACCGTACTTGCCTTTTGTCCTACTGCCACATATACACAGTAAACAGGCTCTCCTCTATCATAAAATTCTTTTTGGTTGATAATGGTGTCAATCGCTACCGCAGTTTTACCTGTTTGACGGTCACCAATGATCAACTCACGTTGTCCACGTCCAATTGGAATCATTGAGTCAATTGCCTTGATTCCAGTTTGTAGAGGTTCATCTACCGGCTGACGGTAAATTACCCCAGGGGCTTTTCGTTCCAAAGGCATATCATATACTTCACCTTCAATCGGCTTGTCGCGATCGTCAATAGGCTGCGCCAAGGTATTTACTACCCGGCCAATGATACCTTCACCCACTTTAATAGAAGCGATTTCTTTGGTACGTTTTACGTTGTCTCCTTCTTTAATACCTGCGGAATCACCGAACAATACTACCCCTACATTGTCTTCTTCCAGGTTCAATACCAATCCACGGAGACCGTTATCAAACACTACCAATTCACCAGCCTGAGCTTTGCTAAGTCCGTATACACGGGCTACCCCGTCACCAATTTGCAATACGGTACCTACTTCCTCTAGTTCGGCTTCGGTTTTAAAGTTAGAAAGCTGCTCTCTTAGAATAGCAGAAACTTCATCGGGTCTAATTTGAGCCATAATTAGTATATTTTAATCGCCTTGTTAAGAACGAAAATTCTGTTTTAGTTTTTGTAATTGACTTTTGATAGAATTGTCTAATTGAGTATCACCAATGCGAATGGTCATGCCGCCAATCAGGCTTTCATCGATATTTGCTTCGATCTTTATAGATTTGCCTGTACTCTTTTCGAGGGCGGCTCTCAATTCATCTTTCAAAGGATCGGAGATTGCAACCGTACTGGTTACGTATACTTCTTGAATATTTTTGTGCTTGTTGTATTGCTCGCGAAACGCTACACTAATGGCATACAACATTTCTTCACGACTTCTTCGGGCAAGAATTTCGAAGAGCAAAATCATCACATCGGATACTTTGTCTCCAAAAATATCTTTGAGTACGGCTAGTTTTTTGTGCGCCCGGATGATGGGGTTGTGCATTACTACAAAAAACTGACGGTTTTCGTCATTTACCCGCTGGAAAAGCTCCATGTCTTGCTCTACTTGATCCAATATGCCTTTTTCAATGGCCAGATCCAGCACCGCTTTAGCGTATCTTTGGGCAATTTGATTATCAGACACCATTTTGTTCTTCTTTTAGATCGTTTGATTTAAAAATTTTAAACGGACAAGCAAAAGATTAATTTACCTTCAGGTCGTTGATCAATTCTTTCATCAAACCCTCTTGTTTGTTGCTGTCTGACAACTCACGCTTGAGCAATTTTTCAGCTACCTCAACCGACATCACACTGATTTGGCTTCTGATATCAGCCACTGCAGCTTGTCTTTCCTTCTCAATGGCTTCTTTGGCTGCTGCCTCAGCATCTCCAATAATTTTGTTGGCCTTGGTAGTCGCTTCTTCCAAGTTTTTGTCGGCGATTGCTTTGGCTTCTTTCAAAATTTTGTCTTTCTCTATTCGGGCAGCTTCTTCCATGTTCAACTGAGCTTTTTTGAGTTCTTCTACCTCTTTGCGAGCAGTAGCGGCCTCGTCCAACGCATTCTGAATAGAATCTTCACGATCTCTTAGAGATTTCATGATAGGCTTCCAGGCGTAGCGGCTCAATAAAAACAGCACTACCAAGAAGGTAATGGTCTGCCAGAATATCAATCCGATTTCGGGAGTGACTAATTGCATTTGTATATAAAGTTTTAGTAAAGACTAGAATATAATTAATGGTTGATGATTGATTGTAAATCTATTCAAGCATCAAATAATTTCTTGATTTCGCTTAATTGAAATACTTTTCTAAAGTTTTCAGGTAGCTCAACTGAATAAATAAAACCTACAAGTAGGCCTAGCGCCCACTTGCAGATTTTCTATTCTCCTTGTTGGAAACTATGATTTGAAAGAAATCAACAAACAGATTACAACACCAAAAAGGGCAACACCCTCGATCAAAGCGGCAGCAATAATCATGTTACGCTGAATATCTCCGGCAGCACCTGGGTTACGAGCGATACCTTCAGTAGCACCGCCACCGATACGACCAATACCAACACCTGCGCCTAATGCAACAAGTCCGGCACCAATAGCAGCACCCATCATAGCGAAACCAGTTCCCATATCCATCATGAAGACAGATGAAATAATAGATAATAATTGAGCTAACATAGTTTTAAACTTATGTAATGAAAAAAAGAAAAATATTAATTAAGAATTGCGTTAAACGCAACTGTAACTAATTTCTTAAATGTTAATGTGGTCGTGATGAGGATCATGATGATGCTCTTCTACCGCCGTGGCAAAATAAGATGCCGATAACAAGGTAAATACATACGCTTGAATAAATGCTACCAGTAATTCCAGGAAGTTCATAAAAGTAGCAAATGCAGTACTCACCACACCTACAGCCAAACTCTCAAAAATAAAGATCAATCCAAACAAGCTCAACATAATAATGTGACCTGCAGTGATGTTTGCAAACAATCGGATCATCAAAGAGAAAGGCTTGGTAAACATTCCGATGATTTCAATCGGAACAATGATAATGTATAACCACTTGGGTACTGGAGGTAAGAAAATGTGTGCCCAGTAGTTTTTGTTACCGCTTAGGGTAGTAATTACAAAAGTAATGACCGCCAATACTGCAGTTACCGCAATGTTTCCGGTGAGGTTGGCGGCTCCTGGTAATAGTCCCATCATGTTGTTGAACCAGATAAAGAAGAATACCGTCAACAGATAAGGAACAAATCTTTGGTATTTAGGACCAATGTTGTCTTTGGCGATGTCGTCTCTTACGAAAATGATGATAGGCTCAAAGAAAGACTGAATGCCACGAGGTGCTCTCCCTTCGTTCTTTTTGTATCCTTTGGCTACACTAAAAAATACCAAGAGTAACAAAGTAACGCTAATGAAGAGTGAGGCTACATTTTTGGTAATAGAGAAATCCAATACCTTGCCTCCATTGGCGAGCTTGAAGTGACCGTGGGCATAAATGTATACGTTTTTACCACGCTTGAACTTGATGCCACCATGACCCTCTTGTTTGTGGCCTTCTTTTTCGTGGCCTTCTTTGTGTTCACCGTGTCCTTCTCCTCCTTCTTTATGCTCACTTTTGTGAGGAATAGCCGAAGACATAAAAATATCCAGACCGTTCTCAGTATATAAGATTACTGGCAATGGAATGGAAAACCCGTGGAAAAACTCCCACTTATGATCATCGGCGATGTGGTGGGTAATGAGCTCACTAAAATCTGGAGCTCCGAACTTTTTTCCCTCCCCTTCTTTTCCACCTTTGGCATTTGCCAGTTGAAAAATACAGACGAGTCCAACAAGTAATAGCGTTTTTTTAAGCATTTTATTATATATGATAGTCTCGATTTTCTAACGTTTCTACTCTGATGTCTCAGATTTTGCGCGCAAATTACCCAACAGGAAATAAATTTCAAAAACAAAGTACAAGAAATAAAACACAAAGAAATTTATTACAAAAAGGTAAATCTGATCTATTCTGAGAATAATGCAAATAAACACAAATATTATACTCAAAAATACCCGTACCCCCATAGATAGGAAGTAGTAAACCTGAAAGCTCTTGGGATCTCCTTTAGCTCCATAATCGGTAATCAGGGAAGTAACTACTGAGGTAATCACAAAAAAAGCAAACAACCCCCACTTGGTGAAATGAAAAAGATGGTACTGTTGAATGAATTGATCGGTAACAATCAGTATGACGAGTATAATAGAAGGGATTCCAACCTGGAGTAAATATCGACGCATGTCAGCGAATAAGCGATTTAATTAAAAGAAAAACGGCAGCAATGACCGAAGCAAGTGATAAGATGAGCGTGAACACCGGATGGGTGAGTTCGAGTTGCTTATCTAACCATCTGCCTCCGAGTACTGCTGCCAAAATTAAAGCAAACATTTCAAAAGCAAGTGCAGAATAACGCACGTAATCGTTAGACGACTTGTTTTTGTTTTGAGTCATGGGCGTTTTTCTTGGTATTGTCGTTGATTTTAATCTCCTTCACCATATTACCCATTTTACAGCTTCCGTTCGAAACTGCCCCTGCTTCTACAATGAGTTTATTACAAACAATGTCTCCGTTGATTACAGCAGTTGATTTGAGCGTAAGCAAGTCTACAATCTCAATCAAGCCCTTCACTTCTCCAGAAATCTCTGCATTTTGAGCCAAAATACTCCCCTGAAGCGAAGAAGTTTCTCCTAAAACAACTTTCGATTTGCTTTTAATATTCCCTACAATTTTGCCATCTAGGCGAACCGGACCATAAGTTTGAATATTGCCATCTAGTATGGCACCTTTACCAATTCGGGTTTCGGCATTACTTTGCTCTATGATTTCTTTCTTAGTATCTTTGCTTGTGTTATTTCCAAATACAGCCATAAACTTATTATTTTAGGTAGTTGATTTAAAATGAAACAAATTCCTCGGGATTTACAGGACTCCCTTTGTACCAGAGCTCAAAATGCAAACGAGGTTTGGTTTTGGTTTTGTTATCCAGCAAGGCAATGGCCTCCCCTGCTTTTACAAAACTACCAGTTTTACGTTTCTTAAACAAAGCGGTACAATGGGTGTATACCGAGATTAGGTTTGACTGATGTTGTATAGCCACTATATATCCTCTGTCACTTGTCCAGGAAGTCATAATAATTGTGCCATCTGCAATCGAAGCCACTGGGCTTTTTTGTTGCTTGGCTACAATGTCTACTCCATAGTTTTTTTGACTCGGATTATATTTCTTTGCGATGACTCCTTTCAAAGGAGCAAATAAATACAATGATTTCAGATTTTGGGTTCCTTCGTTACTAGTAAGGTAGGAGGTAGTGTTAGGAGATGCCCCCTCGAACTCTTCGCGAAGTTTGCGATCATTGGCATCTATGTAGTCGGGATTGATGGAATCAGAAACTTTACGAATGGTCGGAGCCATCACTTTACTAGTATCTTTATCGTCAAAATACTTGACCTTCCCTCCCATCACATCGCGGAAGTTGTTAATGAAAAAATCTCTTCCTTGTACTTGATTTGAAAGTGAATCTATTTTTTCGTTCAAGGCCTGCACCTTGCGAACAAACTCAGCTCCGTTGTCGCTGGAAAGTTGCCCTTTGCTAAAAAAACGCTGCGATATAAAAAAACCTAAACTAAATACAAGCCCAAAAAATAGTGTGGCCACAAATATAAGGGCAGAATAGGTATAAGGAATTTGTCTCTTCTCCTCTAAACTTTCTTCGTTTTTGATAATTAGCCTATAGCGGGTAGTAAGCCAATTAGACAATGTTTTCTTTACTTTCAATGTGGTATAATTTTGTTACACATCCGAACTGTCCCCACAAATTCAATGCAAAGTAACGTATTTTTATTCACATAGGGTGTTAATTTGCCTAAAAAACTAATTGAATGTAAGTTTTTTATTTAATTTTGATATTGTTTTTTGAGTGAGATTAGTATAATAACACCAGTCCAAAAAACGGGATTAAATTTGATGAAAAAAGGCTAAAAAATCCTTCTTTTGAATGAAACGATACTACAATATCTCCATTTTTTTGTATCTCACAAAGTACTGATTATAAGGAGACATTGTCTAATGGTTTCTATGTTACTAAGCATCAATGCTGCTAAGGAACATGTTCAAAATAAGTGTCCGGTTTTGGCAAAGTTGTTTGAAGCTAGATAAGGCACTTTTTGCGGGCGTAGCCATCACTACGGCCAAAAAAAGTAACGAAATATAGCAAATAGCAATGAAGCGAAAACGGTCAATTATTGCGGACACATTCCTAAATTAAAGATAAAGACAAAAACCCAAATATAAAAGTTTTGAAGAGTTTTAAGATTTTCGTTGTCACCCTCCTTTTTGCGGTTGCCATACTGCAAGCTTGCAAGCCTTATCACAATATCACGGCGCACTACAACGCTTATTTTTTGGCCAATGAACGCATGCAAGAAATAGAAAAGAAAATGTTTTTGCAACGTACCGAAGACTACAACAAGGTACTGGACGTGCAGCCATACATAGATACCAATACGATGAAACAGCACGATGCTGATATCAAGTATTGTCTGGAAAAGGCCGCCATCATATACCATAAACACGAAGAAAGCAATTGGATGGATGATGCCTATTATGTCATTGCAAAGTCTAGGTTTTATGCCCGCAATTATGAACAAGCCGTGGTGGGTTTAAAATTTGTAAATACCCAGAGTGAAGATGACAACCTCCGCCACAGATCATTGATTTTCCTGATTCGAACTTTTTTGCGGGTCAAACAAGACCGCAATGCCCTCACCGTAATCAATTATTTGCGCCAGCAAGAAATGACCAAAGAAAACCTACGGGAATTTTTGATCATGCGGGCCCATTACTATCGTACCAAGTCGAACTACAAAAGAGCATTGCGTTATCTGGCACGTGCGGTAAAACTGATGCCTCGGGGAGAACGCAGGGGGCGTATTCATTTTATACTAGGACAAATGTATCAGCGGTTTGGCAAGTACGAAGATGCTTACGTCAATTATCGATCGGTTTTGCGAAATAACCCGCCTTACGAATTGGCTTTTTATGCCCGTCTCAAAATGACCCAGGTTTCGGATGTACAAGACGACAAGGATGTACGCAAGGCACGTCGCTACTTTCGTCGATTGTTACGTGATGTAAAAAACAAGGAGTACCACGATAAAATATATTACGAAATGGCTTTGTTTGAGCTCCGCCAGGATAGTACCGATCGGGCCGTAACGATGCTCAAAAAATCCATTGATGAAAGTGCCGGAAACAAGGTTCAAAAAGCGTATTCTTACCTAAAGCTAGGAGAAATACACTACAATCCTCTAGAAAAATATGAACTGGCCAAAAACTACTATGACAGTGCCATGGTGAGTTTGCCCAAAAATGTAGAAAACTACAAGGCCATCAGTCGTCGGGCGCGTATTTTGGGAGACTTTGTAAAATATTTGAATACGGTTCGTTTGGAAGATAGCTTACAGCGCATGGCCAAAATGGATACGCTCAAATTATCGGCCTATTTGGACAAGTCTTTGAAAGCCCAAAAAGAAAAGGAATATGATGAAGAACAACGCTTGAAAAAGCTTGCTGAAGAACGGGCCAAACGCAATCGAGGCGGAAACACCAGTACCCTGAAAGAACTCCAAACCAATGTATGGTATTTTTATAATCCCCAATTGGTGACTCAAGGGCAGATTAAATTTGACCAAAAATGGCGTAATCGACCTCTGGAAGACAACTGGCGCCGTAGTAACAAAGACCCCGAAGAACCGGACTCTCTGTTTAGAACGACTGCCAAAAAAGGCCCTAGCAAAGAAGAGGTGGTGGCTATGCGGGTAAAAGAAGCCAAAGCAGCGCTTTATAAAATCATTCCTTTTACCAAGGAAGCTATGAAAGCATCACATAAACGACTAGAAGATGGTTTTTATGAATTGGGTAAAATTTATGACCTACACTTGGGCGAAAGCAAAAAAGCAGTGGATGCCTTTGAGGAATTACTCAAACGGTACCCTACTACGCAATACGAACCTGAAGTACTGTACTTTTTGTATTTGATCAACCAAAACCTCAAAAACAACAGCCGAATGGCTTATTACAAAAACAAGGTTTTGACCAAGTTTCCAAACTCGGTATATGCTAGTATGATCAAAGACCCGGATTGGATCACCAAAGCAAAAAAACACGAAAAAGAGGTCAAGGAGGCCTATAATCAAGCCTACAAAGCATACGAGGCCTTGCGCTACAAAGATGCCCAAAAAATGATGGATGGTATTCTCAAAAAATATCCTCAAAACCTCATCCAGGATCGTTTTGCTATTTTAAAGGTGCTCATTATTAGTCGCACTCAATCTCGGGAGGCCCGCGAAGAGGCCTTACAAAAGTTTATCAAGGATTACCCAGGAAGCAAGCTGAAAAAATTTGCCAATGACTTGTTGAAAAAATCGAAGGCGATGCAGTAGTTCTTTAGTTGGTAGTCCACGATGGTCCATAGTTTTCTTTAGTTGGGAGTTGGTAGTCAGTAGTTCGTAGTTTTGTTTAGTTTTCAGTCGATGGTCCATAGTCCATAGTAGCGCAAATCGAAACCATAAAGCAATCATCAATAATTATGATAGCGCATCGCTTCGCGCAGCCATTTAACAATGTAACAATGAGCGAAGCGGAACAATAGAATAATAATCGCTTCGCGCAACCATTCAACCATATAGCCATAAGCGCAGTGGTAACCATTCAAAGTATTTGATCAAACGGGTTACCTCCCATTTTTTTTAGTATAAAGATCGTTATTGCGCCATAACTACATTAAAATTCACTAATTTTGCTTTAAACAAGTAAAAGAACTCATTCATTTTTTGAAAAACACCACAAAAAACGCTCGTCGTTTTTTCAAGAAACACGCGTAAAGAAACACTTATAAAAAACACTATTTCACAATGGGTAAAAAAGACAGACCATTTTATAAACGAGGATACTGGCGATTGATCATGTTTATATGGACTAGTTTTCTGATTATGGTATTGGGAACAGTTCTTTATTTTACTGCACTAGAACACGACTTTATGGGTTTCTTTGGCCCTATTCCTAGTCTGGAAACCTTGGAAAATCCCAAAACTGAATTGGCCTCAGAAATTTATTCGGCTGATGGAAAACTTATGGGGAAATACTATCGGGAAAACCGAAGCCCAGTAGAGTACGAAGAAATTTCGCCTTATTTGATCAATGCCTTGATCGCTACTGAAGACATTCGTTATGAAGAACACTCGGGGATGGATATCCGGAGTTTGTTGCGAGCAATTGTAAACTTAGGAAAAGACGGGGGAGGAAGTACAATTACTCAGCAATTGGCTAAAAACCTCTATCGTACTCGTGGCGCCGAAAGTAAAGGCAAGCTACATGATTATCCGCTCATTGGTTTTTTTGTTTCAAAAACCAAAGAATGGGTAACCGCTATCAAAATTGAGCGCAACTATACCAAAAAGGAAATTATTACCATGTATCTCAACACCGTAGAGTTTGGTAGCAATGCCTTTGGAATTCAGACTGCAGCCCGTACTTTTTTCGACAAGCACCCCAGTCAACTCGACGTTCTTGAATCGGCTGTATTGGTGGGTTTGCTCAAAGCCCCTACTCGCTACAGTCCCATCTCTAATCCAGAAAGATCAAAACGAAGACGCAATACCGTACTAGAGCAAATGCAGAAATATAAATTCATTACTGCATCTCAAGCATCTTATTTTAAGTCTCAGGAAACCCAACTCCGCTTTGGAGTAGAAGATCACGTTGGGGGTATTGCTCCTTATTTTAGAGAAGAAGCCCGAAAGTTTCTGAAGAAATGGGCCAAAGAATCTGGTCACGATTTATACACCGATGGACTTCGGATATACACCACAATTGACTCTCGTATGCAGACCTACGCAGAAAACGTGATGGAGAAGCATATGAAAGAGCAGCAAAAGATATTTTACAACCACTGGAAAGGACGCAATCCTTGGGTAGATGCTTTTAATGTAGAGTTACCTAATTTTATTGAGAACTTGGCCAAGTCTACCACCCAATACCGGGCTTTCAAAAAAATGTACGGAGCAGACACTGCCAAGATCAAAAGGGCAATGAATACTCCGGTAAAAATCCGGGTTTTTTCTTGGGGAGGTGAGAAAGACACTTTGTTGAGCCCAATGGACTCTTTGCGCTACTACAAGCACTTCTTGCATACTGGCTTTATGTCTATGGAACCCACCACTGGGCATGTCAAAGCTTGGGTGGGAGGCATCAACTACAAGTATTTTCAGTACGACCACGTCAAGCAAGGAAGTCGACAACCTGGTTCTACTTTCAAACCCATTGTGTACGCTTCGGCCATCAACAATGGCTACACTCCTTGTCACCAATTTGTCGATCAGCCGGTTCGTTTTCGGGGCGAAGGAGGTGGTGTCTGGGTAGCTCGTAATGCCACACTCTCTTATACTGGACAACCCATGACTTTGCGCCAGGCACTGGGTCAATCGGTCAACTCGGTCACGGCTGGGCTCACCAAGGCCATTGGTTTACGAGAAATTGTGGAACACGCCCGCGAACTGGGTATTTCGTCCCCGCTTCGTTCGGTCCCCTCCTTATGCTTGGGCTCCAGTGAGGTGACGCTGTTCGAAATGTTAGGAGCCTACAGCACGTTTGTCAACAAAGGTAAACATACCGTGCCTCTGTTTATCAATCGTATTGAGGATCGTAATGGCAACTTGGTCAAAAAATTCATTCCCAAGGTAACCCGCGTACTGGATGAACAAACCGCTTATACGATGCTACACATGTTGAGGGCAGCTCTAGAACCAGGAGGAACGTCTACGCGTTTGTGGGGCTATGGAGTGGCCAACCGCAATCAGATAGGGGGCAAAACTGGAACAACCCAAAATAACTCAGATGCTTGGTTTATTGGAGTTACCAAAGATTTGGTATCCGGTGCCTGGGTAGGGGGCGATAACCGTAGTATTCGTTTTAGAAGCATTGTATTTGGACAAGGGGCGGTACTGGCTTTGCCAATGTGGGGCTTATACATGCAAAAAATTTATGGCAACAAGGAGCTTCCTTATACTCGAGGCGTATTCGACCGCCCCGATAAGGCCGATATCGAACTGGATTGTGCCAAGATGCGAGAAAGGCGGGCCCAGATGTTGTTAGAGGATGAATAAATATTAGACTTTATACTTATATATCAGAAAGAGCCTACTGGATTGTGATCCAGTAGGTTTTTTTATGATAAAAACATTAATTTTCACAAAAGCGCCTTTTTTTTGATTTTTACGTTTTGTCTTCCGTAATAATAGTACTATCATGTTGTACAATTGTGAATCATGCAGGCACGTTCAAAAACATTTCATCAATTATTAAATATTCCTAATCAAGGGTTAAATTGGCTCATTTTTCATAATTTATACATTTCGTTGGGTGCAGTAGTCCTCACTTATTCTACTTTTGTGCTTTTAGATACCCCCACTAAAGACCTGAACTGGCCCCTACTTCTCTTTATATTTTGTGCTACCATTTTTACCTACAATATAGACCGAGTTCCTTTTTATTTCAACAAGTGGTTTCCAGTTACCCTTCAGTTATTGGCTTTGGTAGGCATTGTTACTTGTAGCTTTTGGTTTTCCTGGACATTACGATTTTTCTTGATCCATCTAGGCTTCATTGCCCTATTTTATTCTATTCCTAAAGGGTTGGGTTGGATTTCTCGCTTCTCATTAAGGCGTATCCCACTGCTCAAAATTTTTTTGGTGGCCTATGGCTGGGCCGCAGTAACGGTTATTTTACCAGTCATGAGCCTGCAAGTCCACTGGTACACTGGCCCGGTTTCATATCTATTTATAGAGCGTTTTTTGTTTATCTTTATCATTACACTCCCGTTCGATATTGGAGATTTCAAACAAGATCAACTCAAAGGCATTGTCACTTTACCCGTATGGATTGGCATCCAAAAAACCCGTTGGTTGGGATTTGGTCTGGTGGGGGTGTATTTGCTGGCCGTCATTGGTTACCAGCCCCAAATCAAATTGATCTTGCCTGCTGTAGTACTGATGGCAGCTTGTTGTGTATTTTTAGTTCAAGTAAATGCGCAAACCACCCGAATGTATTACAAAAAATATGTAGATGGCGCCATGTTTTTGTATTTTGCATTATTCAGCTTTGCTTAGGAATGCTTCCCAAATAAATACGCATTTTAGTGGTGATTTTTTGCTGATATGCCTCGTTTACCAACAAAACCTCTGCCTTAAGAAACACAATTTATTTCTGCGCCATTCCTTGGTACATAGTAAACAAAATACCTTAGTAACACTTTCAAAATAAGTGTCCGATTTATCTATTGTTTCGCTACGCTTATTGTTCTATTGTCAAATGGCTGCGCGAGGCGATGATTACTCTATTGTTTCATTGTTCCGCCTTCGGCTGATTGTTACATTGTTAAATTGCTCTATTGTTAGTTCCTTCGGCTTCGCTCAGGACTTCGGGTTGCGCGAAGCGATGATCAAATTTTCATTTTCGCAAATATGATAATGGCTGTATTGCTTCGCTTTGCGCTACTGTGGACTATGGACTATCGACCGTGGACTAAAAAAAACTAAACAAAGCTACGAACTACCAACTCCGAACTACTAACTACTAACTACTAACTAAAGAAACTATGGACTAATAAAACCGAAACTTTATTTTTTACGAATTACTTACTTCAAAACACACTTTTTATGAAAGAAGCAAAGATTAAAACCCTCGACCTCATATGGCTTGCCCTCATGGGTGGACAAGTCCTTTTTTTGATGGTTACACTATTATTTTTAAAGGGAGACCTGGCTCAGAAAGATTTGCAAGGAATGATTGATATTGCTGCCGCAGTCTTTTTACTTCCTAGCTTGGCTATGAGTCAATTGTTATACAGAAAGTTTATGCAACGCGCCAAAGGGGTAGAAGTTGCCCTCTCCGAAAAATTAGCCATCTACCAAAACGCTACGATTGTGAAGGGGGCTTTAATGGAAGGCGGAAATCTGTTTTGTATTATTGCTTTGATACTTACCAATTCGCAATGGCTAGTCATTCCGATTGTTGCGGTGTTGGGCTTTTTCTTTTTGCAAAGACCCTCAGTAAATAAATTCGACGCAGCATTGGAAGGGATATAAGGGAGTATCCAAAAAATAACATACCCAATTCATACCCGTTCTTTCGCGAATATATTTCGTTATTTAGCCTTTGGCAGAGCTCGGCACAGCAAGCTGTAGCCCAATGTCGTTTAGTTAAGCAAAATAATATCGATTAAAGAACGCTGATCAACGATTTGAGAAGGAGTCTGACGTCCTAAAATAGATGCAGCGAAGGTTTTTCCTTCATTATTCGACATTCGATGATCGACATTCAACATTCATTTTTGTCGTGGTAGTTCTTAACTTAATGACATTGAGCTGTAGCCATCGGTTTTATTACCCGTAGCACAGCTATGGGTGCAAAAAATAGCCTCATCTATCCGCAAAATTACTGGCTTTAATGGGGAGACTATTTAGCTGAAGCAGAGCTCGGCAAAGCCTCGGTTCTTGCATCCTCCCTAAAAACTGGGGTGGACCTTGACCTACCCCAATTTATGGTTTGTTATCTTGAGTTTGCCTTATACCCGCGCTACCAAAGCAGTTTCTTGTTCTACCTCAGCGATGATTTCGCGCCAAGCTTCAAGCTCTGGAATACCTGGTTTACGCTTCCCAAACAACTGCACCACTTGCTTGCCTTCTGCGTCAAAACACTCAAGGGCAGTCACTGTTCCATCGGTGGTAGGTTTGCGCACTATCCATACGTCTTTCAGAGAAGGTTCTTTTACGTGCAGATTAAAATCAGGGTCCATGATATTGAACCACTCCTGATGATCCAGTAATCGTTTTACGGGGCCAGTATGAATCTGAATCATTCCTTTATTGCCTACGAAAACCATAATGGGGGTAGCTCGCTCAGCTGCCAGCGTAACCACCTTGCGAAAAGCAATTGGATTCACCTTTACGGCATAGTTTCCTTCTGGCGCCAAACGCAAGGCTTGGGTTCTGGTCACTTTGTGTTTCTTCAACAAACCAAAAAAATCGTGGGTATCTTTCAGCTCCACCCACCCTTGTTGAAAAGCCGGTACATCAATCTCTTCATCAGAATATTCGGTTACCTCATCGTTCCAAGTAAATACCTCCTGACTAGCAGTTTGGTCTTCATGGCGAAATTGATTGACCAGCGTTTCATATGCTTTTTCATCACTATGAGGGGTAAGGTATATTTTATGTACCGCTTCGCCATCTTTGGAAAAAAATTGAATGCTACGACGAGGCTTATCCCTTACAATGTCTGTGACAGCATATACCGAGGCCCAAGATTTAAAGAAAATACGCAAATCAATGTCTGCTCCCACAAAAAGCCCCACATGAGGGTTGCTCAAAGATGGATTTAAGTACACCCCCTTGCGTTCATGTACCACATCATCGTTACGAGTCAGGGCCATTACTTTGCCTAATGCCTCCATGTTTTCCAATATATTGGTAAACTCTGGGCGTAAACGTACTACATCTTCGCCACAACGCGTCGCCAATAACGCTACTTCGCTTACTCCTAATGCTTCGGCGGCATTGCGAATACGTAAATGAGGTTGCTCATTTTTCAATGCTTGCCATTGATTTTTCAAGTTTTCAGCGCTTTCCATATTTTTAATGGTTAATGATTAATTGTAATACGCAATACTTCAATCTAACAATTAATCCGTGAATTATTTAATATTATAAAATCAATTTGCCTCAATAGATTCTAGAAAATTTCCAAAATAGACTACTGGGCACTGATAATGAGGGTGCGTTTCAACTTTTACTGGGAAATGATAGCAAAGTCTTAGGTTTTCTTCAGTCAAGACTTCAGCAGGACTCCCAAAACCCATCACTTTGCCTTGATGCAACAACAATATTTTTTGGGCATACATGGCCGCCAGGTTGATATCGTGCATCACCAACAACAATACATTGCCCTGTTTGACAAATGCTTGCGATAGTTGCAGGCAGTTGTGTTGATGTCTTACGTCCAGGTTATTCAAGGGTTCGTCTAGCAACAACAGTTTAGACTCAGCTTGCTCATCGTGTAATTGGGCCAACGCACGTGCCAGTTGTACCCTTTGTTTCTCTCCTCCCGACAATGAAGCATAAGACCGTTCCTTGAAGTCCTCAATGTCAGTCTGCGCCATGGTAGCCTTCACTGCTTCCCAATCTTGGGATTGCGGATGGGTTTTAAAATGAGGATAACGCCCCATCAATACCACCTCGTTTACCGGAAAATCATGACTCATATGAATGTTTTGAGTGAGTACGGCCCGCTCAAGCGCCATTTGTTGGGAGGGTATTTTGCGCAGTAATTGTTTTTTCCAGGAAATATTACCCTCAGTGGTTTTCAATTCTTGGCTCAACAGTTTGATCAAAGTAGATTTTCCAGCTCCATTGGCTCCTAAAATCGCCACAAAATCTCCTGAAGATGCCTCAAACGAAACATCTTGCAAAATGTACTTTTTTTTGATCTGAAATGAGATATTTTCTACCTGTAACATGTTATTAAAACTTGAGCTTAAACCTTGGACTTTTGTTGATACAAAATCAATAGAAATATGGGTGCTCCCATCAAAGCGGTGATGATTCCAATAGGGACTTCAGCAGGTGCTACCAATGTACGAGACAGGGCATCGGCCCAACACAATAACAAAGCGCCTCCCAAGGCCGAAGCAGGTAACAAATACCTAAAATTTGCTCCTCCTACCAATCGCAAAATATGAGGTACTACCAAACCCACAAATCCAATGACTCCACAAAAGGCGACTGAAATGCCCACCGAGAGGGCAGTCAAGATAATTACTTGAGTTTTGAGGCGTTCTACGGGCATGCCTATGTATCGGGCTTCTTGTTCGCCTAAAGCCAACGCATTGAATACTTTAGGCAAACGCAACAAAAACACCACACTGGTAAAGGCTGCTCCAGCAATCAACCCAGTGGTGGTCCAAGTGGCTCCCCCTAAACTACCCAACGTCCAAAAAGTGATGCTTCTTAGTTGAGCGTCATCGGCTAGAAATATCAACACCCCAGTACCAGCGGCTGCCAATGCATTCACTGCAATGCCCCCTAACAACATGATGGTTACATTGGTTTGGTGCTTTTGACGCGACAAGGCAAATATAAAAACGGTAGAGAGCACCGCTCCACAAAAGGTAGCAATGGACAAGATAGAACCTGCCAGCCAACTGGTGGCAAAAGAAAGTGCCGAGCTGGCGAATACAATCACCAAAGAAGCCGAGAATGCCGCGCCCGCTGAAATCCCAATGATAGAAGGCTCCGCCAAGGGATTACGAAACAAGCCTTGTAGTGCAGTACCACAAATGGCCAAGGAAGCTCCCACGAATATACTGGTCAATACTCGCGGTAAGCGAATTACCCATAAAACGGCTAGTTTCTGGCTATTGATCTCACCTTCCCACCAGCCTAATTTATACAATAGTATTTCGCCCCATTCTATTGCCGAAATAGATACCGCCCCCATACCCGAGGCCAATACCAATGAGCTAATGGTAGCAATAAACAGGGCGATGATGATGATTTTACTTCGTTGCAACCGATGAAAATGCTTTGAGTTTCTTATTCAATTCGAGTACTGCTTCGCCCAAACGAGGACCAAAACCATTTAAAAATTGGCCATCCATTGTAATAAAAGCCTTGTTGCGTCCAGCGTTGGTTTCCTTCACTCCAGGAGCTTTCAATAATCCATCTGGTCCCTCGAGACTTTTCAAACCACTATCAAATAATAAAATCACATCAGGATTTGCCTGAATCAGCGATTCGGCCGTCAATGGTTTAAAGCTTTTAAAACCACTAATGGCATTTTTACCTCCGGCCAACTCAATCATTTTTTGAACAGAGGTGCCTTCACCGGCTACCATCAGGGTACCCATACCACGAGCATAAATAAACAATACCTTTGGAGCTGTTTTCGGTTTTTCTACCTGTCCCATCTGTTCTTTGATTTTGTTATTCAAAGCTTCTCCTTCTTTTGTTTTCCCTACTTGCTCGGCTACTTTGGCAATGAGTTGTTGAGTACCTTCTGGGGTGGCCTTCATGTCAAACAATTGAAAGTTAATTTCGGCAGCCGTGATTTGCTGCTCCAGTTCTGGTTTTACTTCGCCTTGTTTCCCTATTACTAGAGTAGGCTTTAGAGCAAGTACACCCTCAGCTTGAATATTACGGTTATGACCTACTTTGGGAAGTTTTTGCACGCTTGCCGGATAGGTACTAGTCACATCTACTCCTACAATGTTTTTTTCATAACCCAAGGCACACAAAATCTCAGTCAAGGTGCCATTGAGTGACACAATTTTGGTATTTTCATCGATCGCCAACGATTTTGTCACACTGTTATTTTTTTCATTGGCTTTGGCAGTAGTTTCTGATGTATTTTTAGTGCTATCGGCCTGCTCTTCTCCTCCACTTTTCTGGCATCCAGCCAGGGCTATATATACCAATAACAAGGCCCACAAGGCAAAAAATCTGGGATAATCTCGCTTTTTATAAATGTTTGTATTGATGCTATTCATGCGCTTCTAATATTCAAAGTTTATTGTCTAAATATACAACAAAATTAGGTCTTATTTAGACCAATTAAAAATAAAAACTTATTTTTATTTGGATTTATTCTAAATAAGCTTTTTGTTTGCATCGTAATTAAGAAATTATAACGAAAACAATTAGTGCAATGAGAACTATAACAATAGCACTCATCATTAGCGCTCTAAATATATACAATGCTTTTAGTCAGACTGTTAGAAAAGATAGTATCGCAGCAATAGAGTTGTCAGAAGTTGTGGTGACAGCCACGCGTACCGAGAAACAACTAGGCTCACTTACTACTCCGCTCACGCTCATCAAAAAGTCACAAATTCAGGCTTTGGGAGCACTCAGATTGACCGAAGTTTTGCAGGAACAAACCGGACTTGCCATCATTAATGATCACGGGCAAGGCATTCAAATGCAAGGTTTTGATCCAGATTATACGCTAATATTGATAGATGGAGAACCCCTAGTAGGACGCACCGCAGGCACATTGGAATTGTCTCGCATCGCGGTAAACAACATAAAACAAATAGAGGTAGTCAAAGGTCCTAGTTCTAGTTTGTATGGATCGGAGGCCTTGGCTGGAGTCATCAACATCATTACGGATACTCCTCAACGAACCCAAGGAGGAATCAATCTTCAATATGGAGCAAACCAAACAATGAATGTCAATGGTCAGGTGAGCTTCAAGCACAAGAAATTAGGAGTCTATCTGTTTGCTGATCGCTATAGTAGTCAAGGTTATGATTTTAATCCAGACGTGTATGGTGCTACGGTAGAACCTTATGCTAATTACACCTTCCAGAGTAAGATTAAGTACGATTTTAGTCCTAATCTGAAATTGACCCTTTCGGGAAGATATTTTCAGGAAACTCAAGAGCAAAGAAGTGAGGTTGGCGGTAATACTCCCCTCATTGTAAGTGGAGAAGGAATACAGACCGATGGAAACTTTTTGATGACCCTCGATCATAGATTAAATAAGAATTTAAAGCTTCAATATAGATTGTACCATACCCTGTACGATACAGAATCGAGCTTACGGTATGAAACCGATCAGCAAATGTTTGCTGAAAGTTTCTTCAAGCAAAGATTTACCCGACCCGAGATAGTAGCCAACTATTATTTTAATACCAAGCATTTTTTAACCTTGGGAGTTGGTGGTACGCTGGAATCGGTACGAGCAACCCGCTACGACGGGGAGAAAACATTCAATACTCAATATGTTTTTGGACAATACGAATGGACGCCTGCTAAAAACTTAACTGTAATAGGTGGGGCCCGACTAGATATGCACTCCGTGTACGGGCAACAGCTCAGCCCTAAGTTCTCTACTCGTTATCAGCTTGCCCCTTGGTTGGCATTGCGAGGCTCAGTGGGCGTGGGATTCAAAGCACCTGATTTTAGACAACTGTATTTGAATTTTACCAATACCACCGTGGGTTACAGCGTGTTTGGTACCGAGGAGGTAGTGGCTGGGGTAGATCGATTTACCCAAGTCGGAGAAATTTTGAATGTTTTTACTGACCCTACAACATTTACCACGCTCAATCCTGAGCGGTCCATTGCCTACAATGTTGGTTTGGATATGAAATGGAAAAGTGGTTTGAAAGCAGAAGTCAATTTATTCAGAAATGACATTGAGAATTTAATAGAGACTCAGATTGTAGCCCGTAAGACCAATAACCAATCTATATTTAGTTACATCAATTTACGGGAAGTATTTACCCAAGGAGCGGAGGTCAATGTGAGTTACCCTCTTTTGAAAAATCTTCAAATCAAGGGAGGATACCAATATTTGATTGCCAAAGACAAAGCAGTTGTGGATCAATTGAACCGAGGAGAAGTATTCAAGCGTGACCCAGTCACTTTGGTTACCACCAGGGTAAAACCCAGCGAATATGGAGGGTTGTTTAATCGCTCTCGCCATATGGCTAATATTCGCCTCTTTTATACTCACAGGACAATGCAGGCTAGTTTGAGAGCAGTTTATCGGGGGCGCTACGGTTTGGGAGATCTGAATGGAAACCAAATTTTGGATACCGACAATGAATATGTGGCTGGTTACTGGTTGTGGAATGCCTCAGTAGCCCGGGAATTTGGACACCTGATAAGATTACAAATAGGAGTAGATAATCTTCTAGATTTCAGGAATGAAACGATGATCCCTGGTATTGCGGGTAGATTATGGTACGTAAGGGCAAGCTTCAATTTTGGAAAGCAATAATGGTTAAAATTCAATATTTAAAGTTAAATCAATAATCGTATGTATAAATCTAGACTTTTCTTGTTACTAGGGCTTTTGATGGCATTTACGGCCTGCAAAAAGGAGGAAACAGAAACTGTTACTCCCCCCCTTGAAACCCTCACCTTTAAAAATCTAGAAGCTCCTGGTGATGTGATTGATCGTGGAACGGGGCAAATTATTAAAGCCAACCCTTTTGTTTACTTCAGTTTTGAAACTGGAGGGGTGGTAGACGAATCCGCCAATTGGGATATTGGTTTCAAAGGCACTACAATCGTCTTCAATGGAGGAACAAGTGGTAGTGGCCAAGGAGGTGCATTGGTTCAGTTAGGCACCTTCGACGAAATGATCGAAGCTCCTGAAAGCACCGCTTTTCGTCAGGATAGTGATGCCGAGTTTGCGGTACCTACGGGTAGCGACAACGGATGGTACAACTATTCAGGTCCTCCCAATTTCTTGATTACTCCTCTGGCCGGGAGAATCATTATGGTGAAGACCAACGATGGCAAATATGCCAAGATAGAAGTTTTGAGTTATTACAAAGATGCTCCGGCACAACCCAACTTTATGACTGATCAGTCGGCAACTTATACTTTCCGCTACATGTATCAGGCAGATGGTTCAAGAACTCTAAAGTAGTAGTTAGTCACTTTCTTATTTGATATACACAAAGCCTAACTAGTTGATTTACGAAAACAGAAGCCTAATTATAATAGATTATCAAACAGTTTAGTTGATTTTCATCTCAATTGTTTCTCGTGATAAATATTTACAATAGGGATATTCGGATGAATTATCTGAAAATTTACATTGGTTTACAAAAAGCGAAGACCCTGTCTTCGCTTTTTATTCTTCTCTTGAATCAAAATTACTCTAAGTAGGTTAAGAGTGTGTTTAAAAACTATAATCCGGGATAAAATTCAAACCCGCTCAAATATAAACTTTGC
>CALDJV010000486.1 GCA_937899305.1 uncultured Cytophagaceae bacterium | reverse complement strand
CCACTTAACAGGTGCTTAATAATATCCTCAATATGAACAAAGAAATCCAACGTATTCGTTTTTCATTCAAGATGGCTTACAATGGTACTCCTTGGCATGGCAACTCCTTGTTACATTTGGTCAAAGGGGTGGACTATCAACAAGCCAATCAGCGACCCATTCCTCATACTCACACCATTTGGGAAACAATTCAGCATATTTTGAATTGGCGAGAATTTGTGGTAAAAAAGCTTGAAGGGGATGAGATTTTTGATATTGAGCTCAATTCTCCTCAGGATTGGACCATCATCGAGACTCCCATCGAGGCCAAATGGCAAAGTGTGTTATCTGAGTTAGTAGCCAATCAACAAGTAATTCTTGAAATTTTGGAAAGCTGGGAAGATGCCCAATTAGAAGAACTGGTCCCCGGAAAAGACTATAATTTTTATACTTTATTGCACGGAATCATTGAACATGACATTTATCATTCTGGGCAAATTGCACTGGTAAGAAAGGCCTTGTTGCAGGAAAAGGCGTAGGCGAAGGTGCAATGCTGTTTCCTTAACACTAGGCGAGTTCATACTGCGAGTAGCGTTTTACCTATCATCAATGACCTACCTACGTTATTACTATTTTCTTGGTTTTAAAACGACTACCTGCCCTGTCCTTCCGAACCTTGGTGAGGATGAAGTTGAAGTATTTACAACGTCATTTGTTCCTACTTCATTTTCTAAGAACAGCGTTACTTTGTCGAGGTAGTTCGTGAAGATCCAGGGGAACTGTTTTGTTTTTTGCTTTCGCAAGCTTGGCAAATTCCTCTGAATACTAAAGTATGGTATTCTATGTCAAATCCGTACATATCTTGCACCATCTCTTGGATATTTTGAATTCGAGGGTCACAGAATTCATAAATTTTTTGACAATCCATACATACCAAATGATCGTGTTGACGATAATGGTAGGCTTTTTCATAGACTGAAAAATTGGCCCCAAAATGATGACGTTTTACCAATCCACACTCGATCAAGAGCTCCAAGGTATTGTATACTGTAGCTCGACTCACTCGATAGTTCTTGTCTTTCATGTTCACAAAAAGCGAGTAAGCATCAAAGTGTTCTATGTTGTAAATCTCTTCCAAAATGGCAAACCTTTCCTGCGTTTTGCGCATTTTTTTCTTCTCGAGAAACTCGGTAAATACTTTCTTGACTTCTTCTTGGTGTCTTGCCGGGGACGGAACCATTGTTTATGATATGTTTGATATTTAGGGTAAAACTACAAAAATATTTTTATTTAGACTAATTCTTAATAAAACGAATTGAAATCCTTTTATCTAAACCAAAAAAGTTCAACAAAAGTTTTATCTATAATGGTCAACCAAGCGTTAGTTAAAAAGACAGGTGTGATTATAACTATTGATTCAATCATCGTATTAAAAGTACTGCACTTGTTAGTACACAATGAGTGAGAAAAGTAAAATTTTTAAGCGAGCTATTTTGAGATCATTCATGCATCCTGAAGTTGCTGAACTCTAATATCAAAACTTATGTTAGCACCTGAAATTATTAAAAAGCATAAATTACAGAATCGCCTCCATACCATTGTCCTTTTTGCCAGTATGATCGCTATTGTGGCATTACTGGGTTTTTTACTGGCAGGCAAGGTAGGGTTATCAGTGGCGGCTATTTTTGGGCTATTACTTATGTTTTTGGCCCCTCGAATCTCCCCTAAGCTCATCCTAAAGATGTATAAAGTACATCCAATTCTCCCCGAAAATGCTCCCAATCTACACCAGATGATTACCCTATTGGCCCAGCGAGCCGATTTACCTGCGGTGCCTAAGTTGTATTATATTCCTGGGACGACAATGAATGCTTTTGCGGTAGGTGCTCCCAAAAGCGCCCACATTGCCATTACCGAAGGGGTACTAAAAAAATTAAGTTCAAGAGAGTTAGCCGGAGTATTGGCCCATGAAGTGAGCCACGTGAGTAATAATGACATGCGTGTGATGAGCTTTGCCGATATTATGAGTCGCCTGACTAGTTTATTGGCCAATTTGGGTAAGTTGTTGCTACTAGTGAGTTTACCTTTGTATTTAATGGGTAGAATGCAGGTGCCTTGGATTGCAATATTGCTGCTTTTGTTTGCCCCTCGAATAGTAGGGTTATTGCAGTTGGCGCTTTCTCGTACGCGAGAATTCAACGCCGATTTACATGCTGCTTTGTTAACCAATGATCCATTAGGGCTGGCCGAGGCATTGGAAAAAGTAGAATACTACAGTGGTAACTGGCTACACCAAATTATGCGCCCTGGTAGGGGAGGAGTAGAGCCTTCTATCTTCAGAAGTCATCCAGATACCAAAGAGCGGATTGCGCGACTACAATCCATGGAGCAACCCCAACAACCATTCATGCATTTTTCGGATGGAGAAGCTCCAAGTTTGGTGCTCGAGCAATAGCCAAAACCTTGTTCCCTAAAGCAATAAAAACCAACTACTTTCCGGCAAATACCTTCTTCAATTTGGTCACATCTTTGTCGTCTACTGTCAAGTGAACATCCCGCTGAGGAAAGGCAATGACAATACCTGCTTCTCGGAAGAGTTTATCGATGGTGAAGCGTACATCGCTTTGCACGATTTCAATATCCCAAGTATTAGAAGTCCAGAAATTCAGCTCGAAGTTGAGACTATTATCAGCAAAATCTTTGAATAAGACATAAGGCTTTTCGGGTTTGGGTACAATGTCTTCGTGGGCATAGGCTGCTTCAATAAGTTTTTCTTTCACCAGTTCTACATTAGAACCATAGGCTACTCCTACCGCAATTTGAAAGCGAGTAGTGACGCTGCGATTACTACTCCAGTTGATTACATTGTCGGACATAAATCGAGAGTTGGGTACAATGATCTCGATGGAGTCTCGGGTTTCTACCGTAGAGGTACGTACCCCAATAGAAGTGACCCGTCCTACGGTGGAGTTCATTTCTACCATATCACCTACTTTTACCCTTCCTTCAAACAAAATAATCAAGCCTGAAATCAAGTCGTTGGCAATTTGCTGCAAACCAAAACCGATTCCTACAAACAAGGCGGCTGACCCTGCCAACAAAGCCGACCCAATATGCATCCGATTGAGCATAATAGAAATGGCAATGACATAAATGATGTACTTGGTAATTTGAAGAATGGCAAATTGTTTTCCGCGATCAATGGCTTTTACCTTAGACAAACGACGGGTGATGAGCCGCTGTAAAAACCAAATAAGTAGTCGGGCGCTGGCATAGATGATGATCAATACCAGTATATCGGTTAAAATACGACCCACGGTGAGGTTACTGCTTGGGATCAACTCGACATTCCAAAAATCTTTGGATTGTTCAATGACTCCCTCGGCTTTTTGAGCCACCTTTTTGGTAGTATCCTGAATAGCTTTAGTAGTGTCTTGAAAGAGAAACAGTGTCATTTTAAAACAGGTGGAAGTGGAAATTGGTGAATGCTATTAATATGATGCCCTAAAAATAAAAAAGCCTGAAACAAAGTTCAGGCTTTTGTAAGAAAATATGTGAATGAGATAAAAAATATACGAGTGATATTTTAACCCCAATTATTTCTTGACAATGGTATATCTTTTAGCTTCTGCTTTTGATAAAGTAATTTCCTTTTTGATTTCTGGTTTTACCTCGGCAGTTTTCTTCATTGAAGAGGTGGCCAAATAAGGAGCAATTACCAAAGCAACTACTGACATCAATTTCAAAAGAATGTTCAACGAAGGACCAGAAGTATCCTTGAATGGATCACCTACGGTGTCTCCTACTACTGCAGCTTTGTGTGGTTCAGAACCTTTGTAGAAGGTTTGATCTTTTCCTTGTACTTTGATCTTTACGCCCTCTTCAAACATTTTCTTGGCGTTGTCCCAAGCACCACCCGCGTTAGATTGGAAAATAGCCATCAACACTCCGGCTACAGTTACCCCAGCCAACAAACCACCTAGCATTTGAGTATCCTGACCAGCGGCCTTGGCTCCAAAACCAATTACGATAGGAGCAAAGATGGCAACTACTCCAGGCAATACCATTTGGCGAATAGACGATTGCGTAGAGATGGCCACACATTTATCGTACTCAGCGATACCATCAGCTTTCTCAAAAGTCTCACGATCCTTAGGATCCCAATCCTTCATTTCTTTGCCTTCGTTTTTACGCATTACATTAAGAGCAGCCTTCAACGCTGGAATCTCAGCAAATTGACGACGAACCTCTTCAATCATTGACATGGCTGCTTTACCTACTGCTTGCATGGCCATAGCCGAGAACAAGAAAGGCAACATACCACCAATAAACAAACCGGCCATTACATCGGGGCGAGATACATCAATGATACCAATACCAGCGGTTACTTTAAAAGCACTAAACAAAGCCAAGGCAGTCAAAGCGGCTGAACCAATGGCAAAACCTTTTCCGATGGCTGCAGTGGTGTTTCCAACAGCATCCAACTTATCTGTTCTTTGACGAACTTCCTTAGGTAATTCACTCATTTCGGCAATACCACCTGCATTATCCGAGATAGGACCGTAAGCATCTACTGCCAACTGGATACCAGTGTTGGCCAACATACCTACTGCTGCGATGGCGATACCATAAAGGTTGGCCAATTGATAAGCACCAATTACCGCGGCCGCAATGATAATAATCGGAATAGCCGTAGAATACATTCCTACTCCCAAACCAGCAATGATGTTGGTAGCTGATCCGGTAGAAGACTGTTGTACAATTGATTTTACTGGACGAGTACCAGTACCTGTGTAATATTCGGTAATCAAACCAATCAATAGCCCTGCTACTGCACCAATGATGGTTGCAAAGAATACATTCAATGAAGTATACTCAAACTTATTGGCACCTATACCTACACTCCAGGATTCGGGCAATACGTTGGTAATCAAAAAGAAAGAAAGGACAATTAAAATTCCGGTAGAGCCAAACTCACCAATATTCAAAGCGCGTTGAGGGTTACCACCTTCTTTTACCTGTACCATAAAAGTACCAATGATAGAAGTAACAATACCCAAAGCTGCCAACATCAATGGCAATAACACCGCAGACAAACCACCCATACTATCAGCAAAACCAGTAGGGCTAATGAATGCAACTCCAAGTACCATCGTACCTATAAGATTCAAACAAGTCAGCACCCATACCTGCAACATCTCCTACATTGTCTCCTACGTTATCTGCAATGGTTGCTGGGTTCAAAGGGTGATCTTCAGGAATACCAGCTTCTACTTTACCTACCAAGTCAGCTCCTACATCAGCAGCCTTGGTGTAAATACCACCTGCTACCCGAGCAAACAAAGCAATAGAAGAAGCCCCAAAAGAAAAACCAGTCAACACATTCAATACTACACGCAATACATCACTTTTGTTAGAGGCTGCACCTACATCCCAAACAAAGAAATATGCAGAGAATAAGGTTCCCAAACCTAATAAGGCTAAACCAACTACACCAAGTCCCATTACAGAACCACCCGTAAAAGCAATCTTAAGTGCGTGACTCAAACCAGTACGAGCCGCATTGGTAGTACGTACGTTTGCTTTGGTAGCTACTCGCATTCCAATAAATCCAGCCATGGCTGAACAAACTGCTCCTATAATAAATGAAAGTGCAATGAGGGGAGAACTATCGGCTGGGGCAGTAAGGCCTAAAACGATGGCTACGCCTATCACAAAAATTCCAAGCACTTTGTATTCGGCTTTGAGGAAAGCCATGGCTCCGTTAGCAATGTTCTCGGCAATGCGTTTCATTTTGTCGGAACCAATGTCTTGCTTTGTTACCCAAGCAGACCTAATAAATGTAAATAACAACGCCACGAGTCCAATTGCGGGGATGGCAAAGATGATGTATTCGGGTTTCATTGAAAATATTTTTTATTTTTCGATGTTACTATATAAACAGCATTGAAGGCGCAAAGATAGAACAGTAATTCAAAAAATGGTATTCCGACATACTAAAATTATATTTCTTGCGTAGTTAATTGATTGGTTAAACAGTTTTTTTTCATTATATTATCTTGGTTTTGAACAACCGAACCACATATTCAAATCATCCCCAAAAAATTCCCCTTCCTATTTTCCCAATTACTTATTTTTTACTAATTGAAATTTACTTATTTCTATAGTTTGTTAGATAAGTGCAATTTTGTGTTTTGGTTTTAACTACTTGTTTTGGGGTAATATCAGAAGAGGTAAGTCTTCTGTGATTCCGGTTGTTTTGTCGTTTTTACAGGTATGTTCATCGAATAATTGTGACTGTTCAAGGATAATTGCCGTTTGCCAAAGTGAACTGATTTACACCGTGTGTTACTGCTAAATAGTTGAATTATACAATTTTGTTAGATATGAGCACACAAATTCATAAGCTTGAAGTATACAGTTTCGGAAATATTTTTTGTAAATTAACAAAACACCATTTGATTCAATTTTTTACCTAAACTTCAAAAAATGATGAATAAGAAAACTTCAATTATTCTGGTTTTATTAATTGCTTTTTTTGCGGGCAATGTAATGGCACAAGGTCGTAAAGGCCGCAAAATGAAAAACAAGTCGCCAGAAGAAAGAGCGGAAATCAAGACCACACGTATGGTGAAGCCGCTGAAACTAACGGCTGACCAACAAACCAAAATCAAAGAAATCAATTTGACGGCTGAAAATGCGTTGGCCACTGTAAGAGCGGATAAAAAGTCTGGTAAAATTACCAAGGAAGACGCCAAAGCCAAGCGCAAAGAAATCAACAAGACCCGTCGTCAAGGCATCAAGTCTAATTTGGATGCCGACCAAAAGAAAAAGTACCGAAAGTGGAAGAAAAACCGCAAAAAGAGAAAAAGAGCACGTCGAGCAAAACGCAAAGGTAAGAATGATACCGATGACGATACTGACGACGACGTAGATGATGATGGAAAATAATTAAGTAATTGGTTATATTTATTCATACTTAGGGCTGCTTTGTAATAACAAGGCAGCCTTTTTATTAAGGAACATGTTCAAAATAAGTGTCCGATTTTGGCAAAACTAGTTAAAGCTAGGCCTCAGAGTTCCTTACAGGATAAATTTTGCGGGCGTAGCCATAGCTACGGCCAAGAAAAGTAACAAAGTATAGCAAGGAGCAGTGAAGCGAAAACAGTCAGTTATTGCGAACACGTTCCTAAATCGTATTTTTTTCAATCTCCGGTTAAACCTTATTGCAGGAGGTTTGTCTACCTTGGACACATTAATTATTAATCACTAAAAATAAAATTAAATATCATGACTAAAAAGTCTTTTATTACCCTGCTGATGTTGCTCACCATATTGGGAGCAGATGCCTTTGCTCAGAGACGAGGCAAAGGAAAGTTGAAAGGCAAAAACGCAGAGCAGCGTGCCGAAATTAAGACCAAACGCTTGATAAAGCCCTTGACACTCAGCGAAAGTCAGGTGACTAAGATAAAGGATAGTCACTTGAGGGCTGAAAACGAAATGGCTAAAGTACGGACTGATCGACAAGCGGGAAGTCTTACCAAAAATCAAGTTGAAGAAAGACGTCTTGCAATTAATAAGGCACGCCATGCGGCTATCCGAGGAGCGTTGAATACCCAACAAAAGTACAAATATCGACGGTGGAGAATTCGCAGAATGTCACCTAAAAAAAGAGCGCGAATAAAAACTCGACGCTTGGTGGCCCCCTTGAATCTAAGAGCAGGACAGAAGCCAAAGGTAAAAGCAGTACACCTAAAAGCCGAAAGACAATTGAACAAGGTACGAGCCAGTCGACGATCAAATCAAGTGACTAAAGAAGCAGCTAAAACCCAACGTAAGGCCATTCGTAAGGCGCGTCGTCAAGGATTGAAAGCTATTTTTGATGCAAGCCAGAAGGCCAAGTACAAAGCTTGGAGAAAAAAACGAGACGAGAGACGTAAGGCAGGAGAAGATGTTGATGATGACATCACCGACGAAGAACTGGACAATGACGCCACTGGCGAAGACGATACTGATGATGAATAAATAACATCAAGTATTGAATAAAAAAATCCCTGATTTAAATCGTTTAAATCAGGGATTTTTTTATTTAATTATATTGTTCCGCCTACGACTCATTGCTGCATTGTTCGTTACTTCAGGTTGCGTGAGGCGATGATTCGTTTGTACCGCTTTGCGCTACTATGGACTATTGACCATCGCCTATGGACTTTATAGCAAAAACTACCAACTACTGACTCCAAACTACCAACTAAAAAACTATTGACCATCGACTATGGACTTTATAGCAAAAACTACCAACTCCTAACTATGATCTACCAACTAAAGAAAACTACAAACTAGGACAAGGCAATCCACCGCTTTTCTTCTGTCTTACGCCCCACTTTTCCTTGTTTACAAAATTGATTCGGAGCGAAATTTCATGTACTCCTGAGGTAGCCCCATTGGTAAGTTTAGAGACGGTAAAATCATAGCTGTATCCCAAAGAAAAGTTTTTGAGGCGAACACCAGCCATTGCAATCAGCGCTTCATTGTTAGAAACCAACTGATCTATTTTTTTGATGGGCAAGCCACGGTAGAATGCACCTATAGTAAATGGTGAATAAGTCCAGTAAAGTCCTACATCTAATTGATCAAACCCTCCTTGGTGTTTATAGAGAAAAGTAGGGGTGATGCTCATTTCTTTGTATCCTGGTCGGTATTTGTCCCGCCAATTGTCCGATTCACCCAAAGGAATTTTGACTCCCGCCTGTAAAGTATAGCGAATAGGGAGCCTGGATTTTCCATTGACATCCGGTAAGAAACTTTGGTTAGGACGGGTAAGGTTATGGGCCGAAAAACCTATCCAGAAAGATTCATCGTACAACAAAGCTCCCGCGGCTACATTGGCATAATTTACTCCATTTACCTCGGCTGCTGGGTCAATACTGGCTCCATTGACCAATCCATTGTCGTTGTCAAACTGATCTCCAAACGCCAATCCTGAGAGATTACTCCTTAATATATAGGATCCTTGCAACCCCATTCGGAGCATGCTAGGCATTTGTGCACCAAACAACCACCATTCGCCCAAATCCATTTCATAAGCGTATTGTAGACCAATGTCTTGAGTAGTGGCTCCTCCATTACTAATTTGATCATAAGTATAAATAAGACCTATCCCACTATTGAATTCCTCGAAGTAATGGTCAAAAGAGCCTGAATAAGTATTGAAAGAAGCCTCCAAACCATTCCACTGGCGTCGATAGTTGAGTACCAGGCGTGAGGTGTGATCGGAGCCCGCAAACGCCGGATTGATGTAAAGAGGAGCGGCATAGTATTGTGAGAATTGGACATCTTGCGCGTTGGTTTCACCCAGCGCAAGCAACACCATGATGAATATTGTACACCTTTTTAACATAAGAATTGATTATTTTTGATTATCTAACTGATGTTCAGTATTTCCCAAAGACGCCTGTTTTAAGGTCAAACCGAGCGTTTGGTGTGTTTTGGTTTTTCATTGCTTGTTTTGTGTTTAGTAACGCTTTCAAAATAAGTGTTCGATTTGGTCATATGCATGAATTGTTGGATCTCAGAGTTCCTTACAGGATAAATTTTGCGTTCATAGCAGGGCTATGGACAATAAAAATAACGAAATCCAGCAGTTCAGGCAGTAGAGAAAAACAGACAGTTATTGCGAATGTATTACTTAGCAACATATAATCAGAAAAGGCTCGTAAAAGGCCTGATTGATGAATTTTAAACAAGCTTCAATAACAAACATAAAACAATTTAACAACGAAATGTGATTGAGTTAATAAATAAACTCTATTTCTTTGAAATTGTATGCCCGAATGCCGTCTTTGCTTTCTACTTCTAATCTTCCAAATTGATCCAAGCCCACAATTTTACCTTCAAATAAAACGTCAGTTTTGAAGGTATATTTCTCTTGCCACCTAAATAAACGCTCGATGTATTCTTTTTTTAGCGTTTCCAGTTGATTTTGGCGTAGTCTCAGGTACACTTCATCCAAGCTTTTCAACAACTTAGGTAACAATGCTTCTAGGTGATGGTGCATACCCGTGAGTAGTTTTAACGAGGAGGCTCGGGGAGCTGCTTTGAAATGTTGCTGATTGATGTTTAAGCCCATACCTACTATAGTATAGTCAATGTGCTTTCCTTTGAGCATATTTTCAATGAGAATTCCCCCTAATTTATAGTGGTCACAAAGAATGTCATTGGGCCATTTTATTTTGAGGGCGTCTCCCAAATATTCATGTAAAAAATTGTATATACCTAACGAAATGGCTACATTTATATAAAATTGGTCACTGACTTTTAAAAAAGTTGGACGTAATATAACCGATAAGGTAAAATTTTGATAAGGCTCCGATTCCCAACTATTCCCCATTTGCCCACGCCCCGCAGTTTGCTCTGTTGTAATAATTACGGTTCCCTCAATTACCCTTTCTTTTGCTGCCAAATTGCGAGCGTAAGTATTGGTAGAGTGACAAGTTGGCAGATGTATGACAGGTTTGCCTATGATTAATGTATCTAGTATAAGGTTATGCAAATATTTTTTGTAATTTTAGGGCAAAATTAACTATAAAGCATGAAAATAACTAAAGTACAGCTTAGTTCTAAGGAATTAAGCAAAATTGTTGTAGAAGGGATGTTGGAAAAGAAGGCGATTGATGTGGTGGTACTTGATTTGAAAGAAATTAAACAATCAATCGCAGATTACTTTGTTATATGCTCGGGAAACACTGTAAATCAGGTAGATGCAATCAGTGATTCCATAGAAGAAATGGTTTATAAGCATACTCAGGAGAATCCTTGGCATAAAGAAGGCAAAGATAACAAGGAATGGATTTTGATGGACTACGTCAATGTGGTGGCACACGTCTTCCGAAAAGACCGGCGTGATTTCTACGCACTCGAAGATTTATGGGGGGATGCCGTTGTTACAGAAATTAACCCCGACGATGATCCAAACAATATTTATAATTATTAAGTTAGTTATTATCCAATTAATGAGGATATAGATAAAGATGAGTAAGAATAACAATCAAAAAAAGAAAGCTCCCAATAATAAGGCACCGCAGCGATCAGGCTACCAGTTTTGGTTAATAACGGTACTCATTATTTTGATTGCAGGAATTGCTTATTTCAGCAAGAGTAGCTCCGCTGTGAAAATCACTCAACTACAGTTTGATAACATACTGCGAGATGGTGATGTAGCAAAAGTCGTAGTGATAAATAAAGAAACCGTAGAGGTAACCATTAAAAAAGATTCTTTGAAGAAGTACAACAATCTGTTGAAAGATCAAAGAATGCCCCTTGGTTCCAATCGTGGTCCTCACTTCGAATTTAGTATTTTGGATCCCAAAGATTTCGTAGAACGGTTTGACGCGGTTCAAGACGAAATGATTAAAAATAAGAAAATCACCGAAAGCGAGAAAATTGGTTATGTACCAGAGCAAAAGTCAGACTTTACTGGTTTGATTTTTAATTGGGGCATCTTGTTTTTAATGCTGTTTGGTTTGTGGTTCTTGATGCGTCGGATGACTGGAGGTGGTGGCCCTGGAGGACAAATCTTTAACATTGGTAAGTCAAGAGCAGCCTTGTTTGATGCTGAAAACCGAGTGAAAATCACCTTTGGTGATGTGGCTGGTTTGGATGAAGCGAAAGAAGAGGTAAAGGAAATTGTTGAATTTTTGAAGCACCCTTCTAAATATACAAGTTTGGGTGGTAAAATACCTAAAGGTGCCTTATTGGTAGGTTCTCCTGGTACTGGTAAAACATTACTAGCCAAAGCCGTGGCAGGCGAGGCGGGTGTTCCTTTCTTTAGTTTATCTGGTTCCGATTTCGTAGAGATGTTTGTAGGAGTAGGAGCGGCTCGAGTACGTGATTTGTTCAAACAAGCCAAAGAAAAAGCGCCCTGTATTGTATTTATTGATGAAATCGATGCCATTGGCCGTTCTCGAGGGAGAGGCCAAATGCCAGGTTCAAACGATGAACGTGAAAATACATTGAACTCTCTTTTGGTAGAGATGGATGGTTTTTCTACTGATTCAGGAGTCATTATTTTGGCCGCAACCAACCGCCCTGATGTGTTGGATTCGGCTTTGATGCGCCCAGGACGTTTTGATCGTCAGGTGTCTATTGACAAACCAGATATTATTGGTAGAGAGGCAATATTCAAAGTACATCTTAAGCCGTTGAAATTGGCGAACGATGTAGATTCAAAAAAACTGGCGGCTCAAACTCCTGGTTTTGCGGGGGCTGAAATTGCCAACGTCTGTAATGAAAGTGCTTTGATTGCCGCTCGTAAAGATAAGAAATCGGTAGATATGCAAGATTTCCAAGATGCGATTGATCGTGTGATTGGAGGGCTTGAAAAGAAAAATAAATTAATTTCTCCAAGTGAGAAAAAAATCGTGGCTTATCACGAAGCAGGTCACGCAGTGTCGGGCTGGTTCTTAGAGCATGCCGATCCTTTGGTAAAGGTAAGTATTGTACCTCGAGGAATTGCGGCTTTGGGTTATGCCCAGTATTTACCCCGTGAGCAATTCTTGCACACCAAAGAGCAATTGATGGACGAAATGTGTATGACTCTAGGAGGTAGAGCTGCCGAAGACATTGTTTTTGGCCGAGTTTCTACAGGAGCATTGAGCGATCTAGAGCGCATTACCAAAATGGCTTATGGTATTGTAACGATGTATGGAATGAATGATAAGATCGGAAATGTATCTTTTTATGATTCCAAGTCAACATCAGATTATTCCTTTACCAAACCATATTCGGATGCCACTGCTACTACCATCGATGAAGAGGTCAGAAACCTCATTGCGGAGTGTTATGATCGAACCAAAGATTTGTTGACTGATAAGCGAGAGGAACTCGAAACCATTGCCCAAGAGTTGCTATCAAAAGAGATTATATTCCAAGGCGATTTGGAACGTTTGATTGGTCAGCGTCCTTTTGATAATGACACTTCTTATCAGGCATTTACCAAGCATGTAAATGGTCAACATGATAAGGATGACAAAGAGGAAGAAAAAATTGTGAATTCAGCCATTCAAGACAAAGGAAATGACGAAAATGGCGATAATTCTGATACTGAAAATAAATAACTAGAATCAACTTGAGTGCTCGAGAAAATATCTTAAGTCGTATTAAGCAAGCACTAGAAACCCCTACCGAAAATCCGATGCCCAAACCGGATTTTTCGGTAGGGGTTTATGCTAAATCAGAAGAGGAGTATCCAGACGTTATTTTTGCGGAAAACTTCAAGAAAAACAATGGAGACTTTTATTACTGTGAAAGCCCTGAGGCGTTTGTAAATGAATTGAGACGATTGTTAGGTCGTCGCGATGAAGAAAATATCTACATCTGGGACAAATACTTGCAAAAACTAATTGAGAAGGGAGGTGTCAAGTTTTTGTATGACGATACCGACTTCCTCCGAGCAGAAATAGGTATTACCAAATGTGAAGCTTTGGTGGCCAGAACTGGCAGCGTGCTTATTTCGTCTCGCCAAACCGGAGGCCGTCGTCTTTCAATTTACCCGCCGGTACACATTGTTGTAGCTTTTGCTTCTCAGTTGGTATATAATGTTCAAGAGGGGTTGGCTTTGATACGAGGTAAATACAACGAAGAGGAGGTTTTTCCTTCTATGATAAGCTTGGTGACTGGTCCCAGCCGTACGGCAGACATTGAAAAAACATTGGTATTGGGTGCGCACGGCCCTAAGGAAATAATCTTATTTTTTATTGATGACAATCTTACCTCGTGATTTTGAGTTAGAGCCGGGAAAGAAAATATTTTTTGCTTCTGATTTTCATTTGGGCACCCCTTCATACGAAAAAAGCCGGATACGGGAAGACTTGATTGTCAAATGGTTTCGTTCGATTCAGGCTGAAGCCCAAGCGGTATTTTTAGTAGGCGATATATTTGATTTTTGGTTTGAATACAAAAGAGCCATTCCCAAGGGGTTTGTACGGTTTCAAGGGGTGGTGGCTGAGTTTACTGATCGAGGTATTCCAGTAGTTTTTTTTACCGGAAACCACGATTTATGGATGTTTGATTACTTCACTCAGGAGCTTGGAGTAGAAGTTTTCCATCGTCCTCAGGTCTGGAATATCAATCAAAAAAAAATTTATATAGGTCATGGCGATGGTTTGGGACCAGGGGATCATACCTATAAGATGCTCAAGAAAGTCTTTACCAATAAATTGGCTCAATGGATGTTTGCTCGGTTACACCCTAACTTAGGAATAGGTTTTGCGAGCCTGTGGTCACGCAAAAGCCGAGCTAAAAACATGAAAAAAGACGATCGGTTTTTCGGACAAGAAGAGTGGTTATGGCAATATACCCAAGAAGTAGAAGCTAGTACCCACCACGATTATTATGTTTTTGGGCATCGTCATTTACCGTTAGATCTGGAGGTAGGTACCAAGAGCCGTTACATCAACCTGGGAGAGTGGTTGCATTACCAAACTTATGCTTGTTTTGATGGGAACGAAGTTTCTTTGCGGGCTTTTGAGAAAGCGCTACCTGCCATACATTTGGAGCAACTAAAAAACTAATCTGATGCATTGGTTGGGCATACAAATACACAATCACTATTTTTTGAGGCAAATATACCTATGCTGGATAATTGGGTTATTTCCAGCTGTTGCCTGGGCTCAATCCAGTTATACACTTGAAAAAAGCATTTCTCTCAAGTCGGTGACTGCCGCGGCGCTTGATCAGAAAAAGCACTTGTACTTGGCCGATGGTGAGGGAAACATTGTACAATATGATTCGTTGGGCAAGCGTTTGTTGGTCTTTTCGCCCGATAAAATAGGAACCGTTACTGTTTTGGCAGCTTCGCAAACCCTGCGTTTGTTTGTGTTTTATCGAGATTTTCAAGAATATGTCATATTAAATCGTTTTTTGGATCAAACCAGCCGGCAAAAATTTGATCTAGAAGATGTAGGGTTTGTACGGTTGGCCACTTTAGCCAGTGACAACAACCTGTGGATGTTTGATGAAAATGACCTGAGTATCAAAAAATACAACCCTCAGCTAAATAAAGTGATTGCAAAGGTGGCATTGGACCTGATGTTGGGCAACCAACCACATGAAGTCATTTACCTAAAAGAATACCAAAACCTGTTGTATTTGGTAGACAAAAATTCGGGTATTTGGGTATTCGATAACCTGGGAAACTTCAAGAAAAAGCTCAACTATAAAGGCGTTCAATGGTTTACGGTGGTGGGGCGATTTATGTACATTATACAGGAAAAAAGAATAAAAAAACTGAGTTTGTACGAAGATGCTCAACCCGAAGAAATTGTGAAGATTGATGGAAAAGCGGCTACGATAGATGATAAAAATACTTTCCTTTTTGTAACCAAAACCCGGTTATATCAAATATCAAGTACGCATTTTCGAATCTATAGAAGCATAAAGTAAAAGTGATATTGATGGGCATAAAAAAAGGAGACGAGCTCCTTTTGTATTAAGATTGATAAATTATATTACTCCCCACCATCATTTCCACGTTGTCTCCTGCGATTCATTCTTCTTTTACGACGGGCAGCTTCCATCTTTTTAAATTTTTTCCATTGGGTTTTATTCAATACTTTTTTTACCCCTTTTTGATACTTGATACGAATATCCATCATTTCTTCCCGCATCATTTGGCGATCATCGGCATATTCTTGACGAGCCGCCCCCATTTTCTTCCACATTTTCCGGTTCAACGCCTTCAATTTGGTTACTTGTGTATCCTCCAGGTCAAGCGAATCTTTCATGCGAGCCATCATTTTGTCCAGGCGAGCTTCACGTTGTTCGGGAGTCATATTACCCCGACGGCGACGGCGTCTAGGTTCTTCTTGGGCCAATAAATCATTGGCAAAGAATACCCCCAATAAAAGGAGTAAGGTTAATTTAAGGAGATTACGGTTCATAATATTTTGTTTTTGGAGTTTCAGTACAAAACCATTAGACCTTCGGTATGTTTATTTTATTCCCTAAGGAAGGAATTTTTTCAAAAAATCTAACTACTTCATTTTTACGGGTATTCCTGAAACCATAAAGGTGGCATGGTTGGCTTTTTGAGCAATGTACTGGTTCATCCAACCTTGCAAATCAGTGAATTTTCGACCCGCTTTAGTTTCGGCGTGCAACCCCATTCCAATCTCGTTACTGATGATGATCAAGGTGAAATCTTGAGTAATTAAACGGTCAAATTCAGCCTTGGCTGCCTCTAGGGTTTGATCTACATTGTACTCATAATCACTAAAAAAATTGGTGAGCCATAGGGTCACACAATCCATCACTACCACTCGTTGGCTCAAGTCAAGTTGACTAATGTGTTTTTCTTCTTCAATATTGGTCCACCGTTCGTCACGATCAGCTTGATGGCGCTCGATGCGTTTTTTGTGGTCATCATCCCAAACTCGAGACGTAGCCAAATACACTGGAGTGTTGCTCAGCTCTAGAGCTAGATTTTGAGCATAACCGCTTTTGCCTGACCGTTGCCCACCTGAAATATAATGAATGGTAGCTGCCATATTTTACTTAAATTTTCTTTGGAGATTTTTTGAAACCATATGGACAATGTCTACAGCCACTTTTGCAACAATGGCCTCTTTCTTTGTGATACTTTTCGGTAAATACATACAAGCCATTCTCGATGTAGTAATCTACATTTTCGACCAAGTTTCTGTTCATGTCTTTATTTTATAATTGAATTGAGTAAGTAAGATTAGTTTTGAGTGGGAGAGAGTTTTTGGTAATACACCAATGTATGATCAGGCAATAAATCGGGATGAAGTACCTTGATCATATCGGCCAGTACCCAATCGGGATGTACCACACTATTGTTCAAAAACACATTGGTTCCTTGAGCAGTGGTTTTTTTGTTATTGTTGTATACTTGCTGTTTTTTGAAAGCATCAAAATCGGCAAAGCGAGCATCCAGCGCTTCAAGATCTTGTAAGGTTTTGGGCGAACCACTTACCATCCAAAAGTCAGCTTTCAGTGCCTTACCATATACCGCCTCGAAATCTAATGGCATAGATCCGACCCCTTGTTCGTTTTTCCAGTAATAGTCAGCTCCAGCATCTTGCAAGTATTGTCCTACAAAGCTTCCGCCCCGAGGCATATACCAAGTGTTTTTGAAAGGGAGTCCAACTACTACTTTGGGTTTTTGAGTTGCCCTTTGGGCCAACGATACCAACTTCTGATACACTTTTTCAATCTGATGAAAACGATCATTGGCTTCCTTTTCTAGATTGTAGAATACGGCCACAAACTTAAGCCATTCGGCCCGCCCCAGTGGAGTGGTTTCGAGCCATTCAGAATTAATGACGAGGGGAACACCCGCCTGGACAAGAGGTTGGTATTTTTTATAAGCGTTGGAAGCCATGCCACTGGCCATCACCATATCTGGTTGAGCCGCCAGAATGGTTTCATGGTTGATGTCCATCCCGGTACCTGCTACTACCAATTGTTTTTTTTGATGTTTGGCAATCAAAGTAGGATTGGTCAAATACTGAGGGGCCGATACGCCTTGTATCGAGTTGATTTGACCCAACTGCTGGATAAATGCTACGTGCGTATGCGACAAGGTAATGACCTTGCGGACGGGAATCTCAATGATTTCGTTTTTCTTGAAGCCTTTGGGAGCTGGGGTACCACGTTGTACCAAAACATACCGCAAACCATCGTCGTTATTCGCGAAAGGTTTGAGCAGTTTTACCACCTTGTAGTTTTTGTGGTATTCCACCTGAAAGTTACGGGCGTGCGTGACCTTGATTTGGTGTTGAAAGTAGCTTTGAGCGTCCTGCTTACTGGAGTCCGCAGCGTTTTCATTTTTGTGGTCATCATTATTGGGACTTTTGCACCCTATGAATGATGCCATGAGGCAGCTTGCCCACACGAGGTACAAGTGCCTTGTCAAGCGATTTGTTTGTATCATAAATAAGCCTTTTCTCCCGAAAGTACTGTGATTAAAATAAACAACAAGGCAGGTCTTCTGACTTCCCTCATTTGATACCCCTTCCCGTTTTATGAGATAAAACAGTGAGTTTTATTGTACCAAACTGATCAGCGAGGGTTACAGCAGCGGGGACTGTCCAGGATTTTCACCTGATTCCCTATTAAGAAATGACATTTTTCACCTTAATGATGCAAAGTAAACAGGAAAATTCAATGATGTCAAACGTTGGGCTTGAAAGAACCTAAAAGCAATTGCCTTGACTCCTCCTTTTGGATGGGATAGTGCCAACTATTTACAGTGATATAATTGTACAATGTGTGGATATTGATCATTTCTCTTGTGTTGGGGGCATTGATAAACTCCTCTTATACAGGATAGATTAAATATAAATATAATAATATAAAATTAAAGTTAAAGTATAGTATTTGTGGTATATTCAATCATAAGACTTTAACTTTTTTTACTATGTCAGACATATCTTTCAAAATCAATGGTTCGGATGATCCAAAGGCGGCTTATATCGCCTGGACTCCGCTACCTCTAACAATCATCAACAACTCAAAAGAGCCTAATCTTTCACTTCAAATCACTAGTAAATCGCATCCAGGAGCCATCACCCAATTGGTGTTTATGCTCGAATATGGGGATGCTCCCAGCGACGAAGTCACTGTAGACTTTGGAAAGGATTCTGAAAAGACAATTTATGTAGCTGGTAAGTTTCAGCCAGGAGCCAAGTACAACGGAGCAAGTGCTGACCGCAAAGACGTAACCCTACAAGCACATAAAGCAGGTAGTGCCGACGTAATGGGTAAGCTTGACGTCATGATTCGTACTCGCAAAAACGCCAACGAATTGACGGACAAAGCCCGGAAAGATTTTCTAAACGCATTGGCTAAATTGAACGGCATCAAAGTAGATGATGATACTACCCCCGGAGCTGGCAAAGGCATCTATGTCACCGATTTTACCTCAGTACACGTGGCAGGAGCTGACAAGAACGAACATGGTGACTCTCAGTTTTTGCCTTGGCACCGTTTGTATGTATTGGATTTGGAACGGCAACTCCAGCAAGTCAACCCAGCGGTGACAATTCCTTACTGGAAGTTTGATGAGCCTGCCCCCAATATATTCAAGTCAAACTTTATGGGAGCCATGAAAACCATTCCTCGTGAAACTACCGAACCGGGTGGGGAGTTTGATCGAGGCGGAGCCAATACCCCCAATGCTACTTTTGATGCCGAAAATCCGCTCTCGAAATGGCAAATTGGGGACGTAAACGGGATTCCTCGTACTGCCAGATTCAATCCTGAAACTGAAGCAGGCCAGGGAGTAGACGACCTGGATATGCTCACTGAGGCTCAGACTTTAGCCTTGGGTGGTGGACTCGATGATCCAACGAAAGCGGAATTTGGGGAAGTACAAACCAAGTTTGCGAGCATACAAACCACTCCCCACGGAGCCGCTCACATCAGTTTTAACGGATACATCAATTCCATACCAGTGGCTCCACGAGATCCATTATTCTTTTTGATCCACTGTAATGTAGATCGACTTTGGAAAAAATGGCAATTTATTTTTGAGCGAGACCAGGCCACCGATACCAAGACTTATCCGTACCAAACTACGACCAATGTAGAAGGCGAAAGTGTGGATCCCTGGAAAATAGTTACTGCCACTCAATGGCCTTGGGATGGAAGCCTGTCTTACCCTGGAAGTTTAACTCCTCCTGGTACCCGGAAAGAAAATTTTACCAAATCAATTGCAGGTTCAAATTTTGAAAATAATGTGCCCAAAATTGAAAATTGCATTGATCCTTATGCTTACCATGCACCTGAAAATTACTTAGGGTTTGCTTACGACGATGTACCATTTAGCCATAGCAGTAATATTGCTTAAATCTCCTCTATTTTTTAACCAAAAACGAGAAAATTATGAATGCTTCTGAATATAAAGCCAACCTCCTGAATCAATTGAAAGCAACCAATGATTCGCCTAATTTGAAATCTCAGGAAATAGGGGATTTAGCCAACGATAGCGAAAAATTGAATGGTTTGGTGAATGTGTTGACGGACGAAAGTGCATCTGACGAAGCCAAACAAAAGGCGTTGACTACCCTAGACATTGTGAGTGTATTTTCTTCGACTTTACCCCAGATCATGCCTGACTATGTAAATGCGCTACGTGGGTTGTTGGATGCCAAAAATGCCACCCTTCGTCAAAGTGCTTTCAGTAATTTGGCTGAAATGAAAGACGAAATTGCGCAGGAACGTTTGAAGGAAGAGCTGAAGTCGGACAAAAAAGAAGAAGAAAAAGTGGTTCCGACTCATGTGGCCATTGCCCTCCTGGGAAGCGATGAAAAATCGCTTGATCATGAAGTATTGCGGGGGATTGCCAAAAACCCACCCAATAAAGAAAGCCTGATTGAGGCGGTAAGACACTTACCTGGTGATGAAGCCTCTTTTGAAGTGCTCAAAGAAGTGATGGAAGACGATGCGACTCCTTTGGAAGCGAGGGCCATGATTCCAGATATCATCAGCAATCAAAACCCTGAGGCTTTTCTTAGTACAGCCAAGCAAATGCTCCAAGATAAAGGTTCGGATCATGAAATCATGCCCTACCTGGCCCAAGGAGTCGCAAGCATACAAGCCGATGCGGCAAAATCTGAGGTAGAGGATACCAAAGCGTTGTTTAAAAGTGAAGCTCAAAAATCATCGACAAATACGCAAGTCACTTTGAACAATATCTTGTTTCCTGGGCAAGAAGGTGAGGGAGGAGCGAATGATTAAGCAAGCCAAGGCATTACCTATTCAGGAAACGGTACTTCATGCTACTATTTCTGAAGATGAGTTTGCGGCTTGGGTTGATGATGTTCGTCTAAATCCCGAAGGTAATTTAAAAAAAATGGTGGCGCTTTTGGCAAGGCGTCACCCTATTTACCAAAATAGATCTTTGGGGGTGGTCAACCGCATGCGAGGATACGTTTTGGCCTCATTTGAACAAACTGGGCTTCCCAATCAGGCATTGCCCTATGTGCTAGAGGCTTTAGACAGTTCGTTTCATTCTTATGTAGTAGCGGCCGCGGCCAAAGCGTTACGAGGAATGCCCGTGCCTTTGTCAAAAACGGCTCCTTACTTGATCAAAGCCATCTTTAATATTTGGCGAACCGATCAGCCCATCAGTTTTGAAACCTATCGAGTCAAATGGCCTTTGAAAACGTTTTCGACAGCTTTGATTGAGATTTTCGATACGCTTTCTCAAATGGGGGCCTATGCCGATCAGGTCTTGCCCGATTTAGAACGCCTTTATAACGAACTAGGGCATCATTTGAGCAAACAAAATCAACTGAAACTCAGTGAAACGATCGAGGCTATTCGGCAGGACGATCAAGAAGTAGCTATCGATGGTTGTGATTGTGATCTTCCGATCGTCTTAGAACAACCATTAGAACCCAATGCTACCAATGCCATCGACGAAGTATTGATTGAAGATCAATCAGGGGTAACCACTACCTGGAATCACTTTTTTCAGGGGAGTTATACCATCCTAGTATTCTTTTATACCCGTTGTACAAATCCTCGTCGATGTACCCTCACCATTCATAATTTGGTAGAGATTCAGCGTACCCTCGAGCAAGAAGGCCTGTTGGGCACCGTAAAGACGGCAGCCATTAGTTATGATCCAGTATACGACACCTCGGCGACTTTAAAATCTTATGGAGACGCTCGTAACTTTCAATTTGGCGAAAATCATCGGATGTTTCGGGTTCCGCAAGCATTTCACCAAGTCATCCAAACCTTTGAACTTGGAGTCAATTTTACTGGTTCGTTGGTAAACCAACACCAAATAGAGTTGTTTGTGATGGATGCTCAAGGGCAAGTAGTGGCATCTCAGGTTCGGTTCCAGGCCGAGCCCAAGCAAGTAGTAGAAAAAATAAAAAACTTGTTGAAAGGAGAGACTTCCTCTTCTTTGACTAAGAAACCAGATGCCTACAAAAAAAAGGTGAAAAGTCACTTGAATAACACCTTATCCATCATTTTACCCTTTTTAGTGGCATTTTTTCCCAAATGTTTGGCCTGTTGGGCATCTTACCTGAGCGTATTTGGTCTTACTAGTCTGGCTTCGCTGACTTATCAACCTTGGTTATTGCCAGTCATGGTCCTGATGTTAGGGTTTAACTTGGTGATACTCTATCGCAAGGCAAAAAATAGAAATGGGCGATACCCTTTTATCTTTTCCTGTGTAGGTACAGCCCTGTTATTGGCCATTGGCTTTAGCGATGGGGCTTTAAAATGGTTACTCATTCCTGGAATAAGCCTATTAGTGATAGGGTCGATGCTCAATAGTTTGAGTTATTATCATTTTAATAAACTTCGGTTGTTTATGCTCAATCTGCGTTATTTTAGAATGTCTTGACGATGCCTTGGGGTGATATCATCAACAAGGGCAAACGCTTTATCAGTGATTGCCCTTGTTGATTGAATTTATTTGCGCGATGGTCGTAAGTCACGTGCCTTGATTTGATACTGCCACAATTTTTTTCCTTTATTGTCCATCACTTTGATGGTCAGCACCCGATTTAGCCGAGGGCCAGCCACTTCCATCACCGAAAAATTGCGAATACCCACGTAAGTATTGGGTACCCGAATCGTATTTTTCTCTTTTCGAGCCCTTTCGCCTGCCGAACCCGATGTAAAAGGAGAAATCGTAACATCATACAAGGGGTAATTGGTGCCCTCAGTGAGCTTACTCAACTCAGTGTGATGACGATCCCCAGTCAAAAAGATGACACCAGGGATGTTGGCATCCTTGATTGCCTTAAGGAGTTTTTTCTGCTCTACTGGATACGTAGAGTAATTTTCGGCCCAACGAGACTTGCTAAAATCATTATTGTTTAAAACCTGGCTTCCGATGACTACAAATTTAAAACTGGCCTTACTGTACTTCAAAGCCTCAATCAACCATTCAATTTGGCGATCCCCCAATAATTGAGGCGTCTTGAGTTTATCATCAGGCGAAGAGCGAAAATATCGGTCATCCATCATAAAAAACTGAACATCATTCCACGCAAATGTACCACTAATGCCCCCAGCGACACCATAATTAGGATTTCCCCAAAATAGTTTAAACATTTCAGTAGTCAGCTTCTTGTTCCAAAAAGAAGCATCTGAATTATCTGGACCAAAATCGTGATCATCCCAAGTAGCATAATGATGTACACCTCCCCACAATGCTTGCAACTCCGGCAGAGAGCGCATATGGGTATAGCGATGAATTACCCCAGTGCGAGAATTCCAATCTACTTCCCTCAAATAAATATTATCGCCCCCCCAGACCATAAAGTCAGGTTTTTGATCTACAATGGTTTTAAATATGTGATACTCGCCTCCATAAGGTCTTCCCGGACGATCCACTGCTTTTTCGTTTATAAAAGTACAGCTACCAAATACAAACTTAAAAGGAGGAGGGTCGGTACGATATTGCCACAAAGTCTGACTTTGAAATTGTAGTGCATAAGGACGCTTCACCAATTGATCATTGATGTATAATTCGTAATTATACTTTTTGCCTTGGTTTACTTCTGCGACAATTTTAGCTACAAAACCCATTTTTTTCTCAGTAGTGACCGATTCAGTAGTCAACTTTTGAGCGGGTGTTTTTACGTCCCAATATTTAAAGTAAACCTTCGCTGCTTTTTTTGTTTGTACCCATAGTAACACCTCTTTCATTGTAGAGTATCCTACCATTGGACCCGATTGCAGCAAGTTACTTTGCGCTTGTATTTGCCCGACCATTATCAAGCAAGCAAATACGAACCAAATGTTTTTATAAATTTTCATAAAGCAATATTTAGAATACGACGTTCTTATAAAAAATAAGAATTACCTGGAATCATGAACAAGGCCCTTTGATACTGTCAAAAAGAAGAAAGGCGATACGCGAGAAACTAAAACAAGTAAAACACCATCTTTTGAGAGTAGCCAAACGAGGCTTTAAAGTTTTATAAAAAAGCCCTGATGGTTAAAAGAGACCAGACAATTGTCAAAAATAGTAATTTACCAAAAGGAGAGTAGTTGGGATTTAACAATGAGCAACAGGCAAATAGGTTAAGTGCTGATTATCAGAGAGATAAATGGTTGTGAAGTAGATTATCTTTTTGTTAAGTAACAACATAAAACCAAAAACAGCTCAAGCTTCTTGCAGGGTACTTCAAAAAAAAGAGATGACAACAAACGTTGCCACCTCTATTGGGTCATGTGTTAGCAAACACCTCTTTTACACATGTTGGTTTATAATGGTATATTCAATGGTTATATGGTTTTGCATCATACTACTATACATTTTTCGTTTGTGGAGATACTGCCCACTTTAGCCAAAATGTCTAGTAGTTTGGGTTTGCATATAAATGTACAAAGTACAGTAGATCTCGGGTATACTTGGTCAAGGCATAGAGATTATTCCTCATTTCCAAGCGTCTTTTACTTGCATATTGACGTATTAGAAAGTAATTATTCAAATTTTTGCTACTAGTGATACCAAAAAATCGTGGTTTTGGCGTAAAAATTTCAAATATTATAAAATCTAATTTATCAAAGTAGCGTTTTTAGAATATACGCTATTTGATTTTACTCTAAAATTTTAGTAATTTCATATCAATTATTATAATTACTCTCAAATATTACTTCAAAGGTATTATTTGTTTTTCAAATATGCAAATTTAATAGTTATTTATTATGTTATTAGGTGAAAAAATTAAAGGAGCTATCAAAAACCGAGGAGCAGATGCAACAAAGGTAGCAGAGCATGCGGGTATCAGTGTCGCAAGTTTATATCGTATTTACAACAAAAACAGCTGTGAGGTGAAGTATTTGACTAGTATTGCAGAGTTTTTGAATTTACCGATTATGTATTTCTTAGATGACAATGCCGAAAACGTAGTAAACGAAGATCAAGAAGTATACCTGCGATCTAGTAAAAGTGAGAATACCGAACTGTCAGAATTGATAGAAGTGATTAAAGTTTCTGCCGAAGAGCGAAAGATGTATCTAGACATTATCAAAGACCTTTCTACCAAAATAAAAGAGTAGGTCTCAATTTCCAATTTCACCATACAATATGATGTTTTCTCAACTTTGCAAATAATATGTCTCAAGATGCCTTACCTACCGAGGAATGCCCCCATTGTCATGAAACAGTATTGGTGTTAGATGATCAATGTCCTCAGTGCGGGTTTCCGATAAACGGTAGTTCAGAAGCACAACAGGCCTTTCTGGCGCAGCATCAAACGGTTCAAAAGCGGCTTTCTGAAACCGAATCGTACATAAAATGGGGGGTAGGTCTGTTGTACTTTATTGGGATGCTGTATGTCCTTATATTTTTGCGATTGAACGTTTTGCTTGAAACCAAGTTAAGCGGCATTCTATTAGGAGTACCCTACATTGCCTTGGGAGTCATCGCTTCTCGTTACAAGCCACACCTCATCTTCATCGTGGCTTTAGGGTTTTACCTGTTTACCGAATTTGTAATTACCAGTTGGATCAACCTACCCATCACCTTGTTTAGTCAAATATGGGCCAAGCTCATTGTAGTAAGCCTATTGGGAATAGGAAGCATAGCGGCCTACTATAGCGATCGTCTTAGGAAAAAGCTACCCAAATATTAGTACCTAGTGTACTTATATTCAGGTGTTCAGGTTAAGAATTCATAGTAGGTGGATTCTCAAATAACAACTTGAGTTCAGTGGCTTCTTCAGGTTTCATTTTACCCGCAAGTATCAGCCTCAATTGACGACGACGCAAAGCACCATCATACAGTTCTTTTTCTTTATCAGTTTGAGGAACCAGTTCAGGTACATTAATGGTGTTTCCAGCCTGATCTACCGCTACAAAAGTAAAAAAAGCCCGGTTTGTTTTACGCAGCGTTCCTTGAGGTACATTACTGGCGGTCACCTCCAAGTACACCTCCATAGAAGAATTAAAGGCCCGAGAGACAAACCCTTTGATTGTAACCACATCACCCAAGGCGATAGGCTCCTTGAAAGAAATATTATCTACCGAAGCCGTCACCACCACCCGGTTAGAGTGTCTTTGTGCTGCCACTCCGCCACAAATATCCATCAAATACATCAATCGTCCCCCCATCAAATTGTTCAAAGTGTTGGTATCGTTGGGCAATACCAGTTCTGTCATAGTAGTCAGCGAATCAGCCGGTGTTTTTTTCTTTAATCCCATAAAAAAAATTGTTGTTTGATAATTTGTGCAAAATTAGTAGAAAAATGGGGAGATTACGTGCTTTCACTGGCTTAATCACTACTGACATAAAGATCAAAATCAATGTCTAACCCTAAATGGGCTAGCCTTTGGATTGTATCTTTATCAAGAGAAATACCGTTTAGGCTTCCAAAACCAGCATAATCGTACTGGTGAACATTGATGCCTGCATGGGCGATGTTGGTGAGTGCTTGTACCCCAACGATATCGGTTTCTAATTGATCCAATAACTTTATAAGTTTCTCTTCTAGGTCATACGCTCGTTCTGGGATCGGTTCAAATTCGAAACAGCTGAATTTATATACAAAAGGATCATTTGGGAACTTGTTACGCAACTGTCCCTTGCTCCAGCCGTCAGTAGCTTGCAATGATGTAATGGCTTGAAGTTCTTCAAACGTTAGGTTGTCTGATGTAGCCGTAAAATACACTCCATTCCCAGGTTGGATATCTACCCAAGTAATCTGATCACAAGCGTCTGCATTGATGAAAACGACCAGAAAAAATTGTTTGCCTTTTAACGGAAAATAGATCTCAAAGCGCTTGGATTCTTGATCGAGGGCTATTCTCTGAATTTTTGGTTCTTGGTTTTCAAAAACTACCTCCAGGTTTTCCAAATATTGTTGAGTGAGAGACAAACTTGACTTTTTGATCTCACGACGAGCTATGTAAGCTATAATGTATTCTATGTCAGAAGTTTTACTCATAAAAAAAAGCAATGTCTTAACTTACCTAAAACATTGCTTTGTGCTATCTAATAAGTTCACTTTAAGCCATTTACCTTGATAAACAGCGAATTCTTGATTGAAATCATTGAATCTTTCAATATGCGGAGTTCGTTAATCAATCCTCAATGCCCAAACAAAAGTCCTTGTTCTTTCAGAGTCAATGAAGCGACATTCTAAGTAAAATGGAAAAAATAAAGTAATCCAAATTTGGTGTGATATCTAGTTGCTAGACGATTCAAAAAATCTTTGCGTAGCCAAAGCTACGGAACTATTTTTTGAAGAAGTATAGTAGCTAGAGATAAGCCAAATGGATTAGGTTATTTATGTAGTTTTACTAAATCGAAGTAAATGATTACTTCCCTTCCCAAACATTTTCTCGGTGTTGGCCATCTTTGGCAAATAGCACAATACGCATAGGGTTAGGAATGAGCACCAAGCGAGCAATATCATAGTCATCCGAATCTACTACTACCCCCTCCTGATAACTGGCCACATCATACTCAAAAGAGCCATCCTCTTTCTGGCCAGTCTTCAAGTATTTATTAGCCAAATAAGCAGTAGGCAACAGTACATCACTATCCGGACAGTACTTGTCATGTACCCCCTCAAAGATAGATTCCAAATAACCTCCATATTTGTCTACAAAAGCATCTTCCAAATCGTGTAATTCTTCTTCTACCTCATCATAAGATGCGTCCGAATAACTCAATCTTCCCAATTCCATTTTTTTTTCTACCAAGGTAATCAAGGCCTGGTTTAATTCTACGTTATCCATTGCTACAAAAAGTTAAAAAGTAAAATATTTGAAGTATATGAGGCAGCGATGATGGCTACCCAAAACGTTGCTGAATCTGTACGGGGGCAAAAATATGAATTTTAAATCTAATGCAATAATTCGAGACAAAGGTTTGTAAAATACCGAAAAATATAAACCAAATAAAATTTTTTAAATAAGGGGTGAAAGTCAATAAATCAACCTGTATTCAGACGAATATTTGGTTTATGTGGTGTATAATATAAAAAACAGATCATTCTTTGTTTAAATCATACAATACGAGCCATTCAAAAATACTTTTGATGTATAATTTTTACAATCTCGGGGTGTATAATGCTGAATCTAAGACAAAAACCTTATTTTTGCTTTACTTATCAGATATAATATGGATTTAAAAATACTATAGCACATGGAACAAGCAAATGATTTTTTGCCAAT